>JAZSRE010000090.1:0-5318 GCA_045538345.1 Clostridia bacterium | reverse complement strand
GAGAATTAAAGTAAGCAACAGTTTTAGAATCTTCTTTTTTTACCATTCCGTTTTCAACAGAGGCATAAGGGTTTGTTATTTTATCTGTTTCTTCAGTAACGGTGTCTGGGTGAAGGTTTGATGTTTCTGCATTATTTTCACACCTTGTAACCATAAAGGCAAGGCAGATAATCCATATAATTACTATTACTGTAATAATTGATATTTTAATGCCAAGTGCTGAATTTGCACTTGTTTTTTTATTATTTTTCATAATTTTTCTCCTTTACAAATTTACACCATACATTATAACAAATACATCAAAAAAATTCAATAGTTTTTTATGTTGAAAAATGCCGTAATTCTTGACATTTTACTGTTTTTGCGGTAAAATATTACTTATGTTAAGAAAGGGTTGAATTATAATGGACAAACAGAAAAAATTTGTTGAAGAAATTACATCTATGGATGTGGATTTCGCAAAATGGTATACAGACGTTGTAAAAAAGGCTGAACTTATAGAATATTCAAGCGTAAGAGGTTGTATGATTATCCGCCCTTATGGTTATGCTATCTGGGAAAATATACAAAAAGTGCTTGATGGAATGTTCAAGGAAACAGGTCACGAAAATGTGTATATGCCTATGTTTATTCCGGAAAGTCTTTTGCAAAAGGAAAAGGACCATGTTGAAGGTTTTGCTCCGGAGGTTGCGTGGGTTACACATGGCGGCAGTGAAAAGCTTCAAGAAAGAATGTGTGTACGTCCTACTTCCGAAACACTTTTCTGCGACCACTATTCAAATATTATACATTCTTACAGAGACTTGCCAAAACTTTATAACCAGTGGTGTTCTGTTGTAAGATGGGAAAAGACAACACGTCCTTTCCTTCGTTCAGTTGAGTTTTTGTGGCAGGAAGGTCATACTGTTCACGAAACAGCAGAGGAAGCTATTGAAGAAACACAGAGAATGCTTAATGTTTATGCGGATTTTTGTGAAAACTATCTTGCTATCCCTGTAATTAAAGGTAAAAAGACTGATAAGGAAAAATTTGCAGGGGCTGAACAGACATATACAATTGAAAGTATGATGCATGACGGTAAGGCTTTGCAGGCAGGTACATCTCATTATTTTGGTGATGGCTTTGCAAAGGCGTTTGACATACAGTTTACAGACCGCAATAATAAGTTGCAGTATGTTCATGAAACATCATGGGGTGTTTCAACAAGACTTATTGGTGCAATAATTATGATGCACGGTGACAATAATGGTCTTGTACTTCCACCTAAAATTGCTCCTCAGCAGCTTATAATAGTACCTATTGCACAGAAAAAAGAAGGGGTACTTGATAAAGCTAATGAACTTCTTGCAAAGCTAAAAAAAGTTGTAAGCGTTAAGCTTGACGACTCTGACAAATCACCTGGTTGGAAGTTTAGTGAATATGAAATGAAGGGCGTTCCTCTAAGACTTGAAATCGGACCTAAGGATATTGAGAATAATCAGTGTGTACTTGTAAGACGTGACAACCAGGAAAAGGTTGTTGTATCTTTAGACAACATTGAAGAAACAGTTACAAAGCTTTTGGATACTATTCAGCAGGATATGTTTAACAGAGCTTTGGCTCTTCGCGAAAAGAACACATACAAGGTAACTGATTTTGATGAAATGAAAAAGTGTGCCGAAGAAAAAACTGGCTTTGTTAAAGCTATGTGGTGCGGAGACCTTGCGTGTGAAGAAAAAATCAAGGAAGAAGCAGGTTTGTCTTCAAGATGTATGCCTTTTGAACAGGAACACATTTCAGATAAGTGTGTGTGTTGTGGTAAACCTGCAAAGGCTATGACATACTGGGGTAAAGCTTATTAATAAAAAGGGATGATTTTATGGAAAAACCTAAAAGCAAAAATTATTTAACTTTGTTTTTTGTGGCTGTTGCAGTTTTTCTTATAGTTTTTGCAAGTGATAAAATTGCATTTGTTTTTTCTGTTTTTCTACCGCTTATATATGGTATAGTAATTGCATACCTTATGGACGGTATTGTAAGGTTTTTTAACAGAAAACTTAAAATGCACAGAAACCTTGCTATTGCAGTTGCATTTGTAATTGTACTTGCTGTATGTTTCCTTGGTGTATATTACACATTGCCGTTGCTTGTTAAAACTGTGAAGGACCTTATTAATTACATAACAAAGCTTGTTGTAGGGCACAATACCGGTTTGTATATTATGATTGAGTCTGTTGCAAGGTTTTTGAACATTGACCTTAATAATTTTGCAACATTTGATATATCAAAAATAGACAACAATCTAATTGATACAATGAATGAACTTTTCCAGACCCTATATGGCTTTGTTGTAGGTAGAATAACTTCAATAGGAAGTAGTATTGTTACAATAATTACATCTGTTATGCTTGCAATTTATATGCTTATTGAAAAGGATGAATTGTTGTTAAGAGCAAAAAGAACAGTGCGTGCAATGGTTCCCGAAAAGTACGAAAACCGTGTGCTTGATACCTTTACAATGGCAAACTTTGTATTTAAAAAGTTTATTATCGGTAAATTCATTGACAGCACAATTATTGGAATAATGCTATATATACTATTTTTGATTTTCCGAATAGAATATGCGGGATTATTTGCTTTGTTTCTTGGTATAGGTAATATGATACCTTACTTTGGCCCGCTTATTTCATCGGTTCCTGTACTTGTTATTTTGCTTATTATAAACCCATGGCATTCACTTATTGCGCTTGTTATAATTCTCGTTGTTCAACAACTTGACGGTAATGTGATAGGCCCTAAAATTTTAAGTGAAAATATTGGGGTTTCGGCATTTTGGATTTTGCTTGCAGTAACCGTATGCGGACTTGCATTTGGTTTTGCAGGTATGATTTTTGGTGTACCGCTTGTTGTTGTAATTAAAAGCGTGGTTGAGGATATTGTAGACATAAGGCTTAAGGGAAGACACCCATTACCTGAAGAAGTTGAACCGAAAGAAGAAGCAGAGGTAGTAAAAGAAGATGCCTAAAAGTAGCAATCAAAAACTAAAACTATGGTATTTGTATCGCATTTTATTTGAAAACACAGATGAAAATAACCCAATTACTATGCCTGAACTTATTACAGAACTAAGCAGATACGGTATAAATGCAGAACGTAAGTCTTTATATAATGATATTGAATTACTTGTTAATGCAGGTGTAGATATTGTTTCGGAAAAAAGAGATAAATTTGTATACTATATGGCAAGCCGAGATTTTCAGGTGGCAGAGCTTAAGCTTCTTGTAGATTGTGTTCAGGCATCTAAATTTATTACTGCCAAAAAGAGTGCCGAACTTATTGGTAAGCTTGAAGGTTTGGCAAGTAATTCACAGGCAACAGAACTTCAGCGTCAGGTTTATATTTCTGACCGTGTAAAAACATATAACGAAAAGATATACTACAATGTTGACTTTTTGTATGATGCTATTAATTCCAATAAAAAGGTTGCATTTAGATATTATCGTTATAATACAGTAGGGGCAAAAGTTTTTCGTAATGATGGTAACGAATATGTTGTAAGTCCTTATTTTATGGTGTATTCTGATGACAACTATTATATGGTGGCACACTATCCAAAACGTGATGGAGTAAGCCATTTTAGAGTAGATAAAATGACTGACATTAAAATTCTTGATGAAAAAAGAGATGATATAAAGTCGGTTGCAGGAGAAACATTTAATATTGCTGAATATACCAAAAAACTTTTTAATATGTATAAAGGTGATACGAAAAAGGTTAGTCTTTTGTGTGACGAAAGTATAATAAGCGTTGTAATTGACCGTTTTGGCGATAAGGTACACCTTCGTAAGGAAAATGATAATCAGTACTATGTAACCGTAAATGCTGATATAAGCCCCACTTTTTTTAGTTGGGTGTTTATGTTGGGTAATAAAGTTAAAATTATATCACCTAATGAAGTTATTGAGGAATATAAAAATATTTTAAAAGAAAATATTGAAAACTATTAAAAGGACGAAACTTATTGTTTCGTCCTTTTTACATTTTAAATATAATTCCAATAATTGCGCCAATTGCGATGTACAATAGAATGTTGTTTTTTTTCTGGATTTTCGAAAGTATAAACAATCCCGCAAAAAGTATAATGTGCTTTATATTTATGCTTTGCATAAACGTTGTGGCTTTTGTTACAAAAACTTCCTGTCCCAACTGTAAAAGTGCAACGGTAATCATAGCTACCACTGCCGGGCGAAGTCCTTTAAACG
The DNA here is from genome assembly GCA_045538345.1 of Clostridia bacterium. Classification (GTDB taxonomy): domain Bacteria; phylum Bacillota; class Clostridia; order Monoglobales; family Firm-18; genus CAZNKU01. The sequence continues at coordinate 1,077 of JAZSRE010000090.1, read as the reverse complement.
CCCCCTCAACATATATGCTGTTTTTAAATTTATCAAGTATTGCAGAAACAATTAGTATTACAATAAAGCTTGGTACAACAAGGGCAAGAGTTGCAAGTATCCCGCCCAATATACCACCGATAGAATAACCTGCGTAAGTCGCCATATTTACACCTATGGGGCCGGGTGTTGCATTTCCTATTGCAATCATATTTGAAAGTTCGGAAAGGGTGTACCAACCGTATTTGGCAGAAATTTCTCTTAAAAAAGGAAGTGTTGCAAGACCTCCACCTATGGCAAACAACCCTGTTTTGAAAAATTCAAACATCATAAGAAGGTATGTGTTCATTTTACATTACCTCCTTTTTTATTGTGTATGAGTGTGTATGTAATTCCCGCAAATGCACTTGCCACAATCACAACAACTGACGATGCCATATTGAAAAAAGAAATTATAAGAGCAAGTAAAAATACAACATAATCAAAAGGCACTTTAATACTTTTTTTCCACATGGATATTATTGTATTTAAAATAAGTACAATTACAGCAACTCGTATTCCGGAAAATGCACTTTGTACAAACCAAATGTCTGAAAAATTTTTTACACAGCTTGCAATTACAAGTATAATTACTATTGATGGAAATATTACACCTAATGTTGCAAAAAGGGAGCCTAAAAAGCCTTTTAGTTTTTTACCAACAAATGTTGCGACATTTACGGCTATAATACCGGGGGTACACTGACCTATTGCATAATAATCCAAAAGTTCTTCTTCGGTAATTAAATTGCGTTTTTCTATTAATTCACCTTTTATTACAGGGAACATTGCGTATCCTCCCCCAAAGGTGAAAAGTCCGATTTTTGCAAATATTAAAAAAATTTTTAAAATGTTCATATAATCACTCTCATTTCACAGAATATATTATCATATAAATACATTTAAATCAATAGATAATGTGTTGACAAAAACAGTTTTTTTCTTTATAATCTATTTGAATGGAGTTGTTAATATGAATTTGTTCGGTAAGAAATATGAATACAAAGTTTTTGTTGATGGTATGTCTTGTGGACACTGCAGTTCAAGAGTAGAGGCTGC
>JAZSRE010000030.1:0-12963 GCA_045538345.1 Clostridia bacterium | reverse complement strand
ACCGCCGCAGCAAAGGATTATGAGGAAGAAGAATGCAATCAATGTATATAGGTTTACATTAACGCTCGGTTTAACCGAAGCAGAGGATAATACCGAAATATAACTTGCACCAAGATATTCGTTGTATTCATCATTGGTTTTCATAGTTGTGCTGTATAAAGCACTTAAATCAGAAACAAGTGATTTGATTTCTGCATCAACTTCACCTTGAATTTGTTCATAGTTCTCATTGTGAAGTTTAGTACAGGTCTGACCGGACGCGCTGCATTCATTATTCGCACACGCTCCTGTGCATTTTTGGAATGTATCTATAACATACTGACAATAAGCAGAATCAATAACCGAATGTTCTTTCTTCTCGTTATGGTCACGCCAGGAATATATAAGCTCATCGTATGTTACAGTCTGATCACCGGGTGCATATGAGTCTGTTAAATTACGATCATGTACATTGTCAAGGATATACTCATAAGTAATATTTGTATTTCCCGATTCTCTCATTTTTTCCACATATGCATCAATAACTGCAACGGTATCTTTTACAATACTTTCTTCCCTTGTGTTTAATATATCGTTGTTATCAATTCTTGTGGTATAGTCTGAAATCAGTACTGTTTTATTCTTTGTTATCTGATACTTATATATTTTTGAAAACAGTGCAGAAAGCTTAACGTGTCTTATGTAGCTAAATTCATCTGCCAAATCGTTAAAAGATACTCCTGTCTTTGTTGCTCTGTAATAAGGGTTCTGATCCATGCGCTGGTAAAGTGTAGAGAGCGTTTCATCAATACCAGTATCTATTATTTCCACCATTTCGATGTAATCATAATTTTCGTTTTCTATATTTTCTATGATGTTTTTTGCAGGGGCAACATTAACATATTTCTGACTGTATTCTGCAAAATACACATCTAAAGTTTCATCAAGAACAGTTCTTGCAAACTCCGAACCCTCATTGTTTCTGGCAGTAAAAGAAACAATATATGTACTTGGTTCGTAAATATATTCTTCCCCTTCTTCAAGCTTTGCGGTTTTCTGTGCAACCTTGTCCTCGTCAGGCAAAGGTATTATTGAAATTCTTGAAATAAGGCTGTCAACAGAGTAAATCCCCGTAAGCCCCATTCTGTCAACCACCTTGCTAAGTACCGCAGAAGACTTAATTTCATTAACATCAAGCTTAGAACCTGTTGGGGTAATCCCCTGTTCTGCCCCCGGGTCATTGTAATGAATTACCTCTGATGCAACAAAAGTATTAGAGCTTTTAAGCTTAAAATTTATTGCATAAGTAGCCAAAACACAAAAAATCACAATGATAGGCAAAATCTTTTTTAAATATCTCATAATCTGAAAATCCTTCATTTTAAAAACCTCCTGTCAATTTTTGTGTTTAGTTTTTGGGAAACTTTTTAGAAGCCGAAAGCAACAACAAAGTCACATAAGCAAGCATCATAAATACAATAATGGTCTTAAGCTCGGTAAATAGGGAAGTTCCCGAAATACTTACGGCAATACATTGGTTCATTCTGTAATTGGAATATTCTCTGCCCGCATTAATTGCCTCTTTGGTAAAGTTGTCTATGCTTTTGTCAATAGATGCAATAAGTTCATCAGCCTGTTTGCTTGCGCCCTCAACTGATGATGAAACACCCATCTTTTCCATAACCAGGTTGTTGTCCATTATTTCCTTTTCGTTTGATGCAACATTGTCACTAAAAGATGTTGCCATAACAGAAAGCTCGTCAATACCGACTTTGGTTCTGCCCATATAGTACTTTCCGCCCTCGTCCCAGGTTGGAACAAGCACAACCCTTGTCATTTCTTCCGAATACATATCAATAGCCCTGTTGCAAAGTTCAAAGGACGAATAATTTCTCTGTTTGTCAAAATCCGTATTTTTATTCTGGTAGGCAAGCCTGTCAATGTAACTTGCTTTGTTTCTTGCAATACCGTGTTGTAAAATCAAAGACCTTAAGTTTTGTTCAATTTGTGTTTCCTTAAACTGATAAACCTTTGCACCTATGGCATGGAAGGTAGTGTTGTTTTCCGTAACAAAGCTTGGACCCTTGTCTGCCATTCCGTAAAGATAATTCAAAACAGAATTTGTCTTTTTGTTAAAATAAGTTACAATGTCCATATATTCCATCTGTGAATAATCAGGCTTGTCATCACTGCTTGTAAGGCTGAAGTTATCTGTATATTTTTCTATGTAATATTCCTTGTAAGCACTTGTTATAAGTGTAATTACATTTTCAGCATCTAAATGGTCAGTGTGTTTTGTGGCGTGGTATTCCACAACAAATTCAGTAGAAATGTGATAATTTGACGGGTGGTTTACATCACCCTGAACATAAGGATAAACACTAAGACATTCCTTAAGCTGTTTTACTGTTACATTTTCAAAAGCACCCTTTTCAATAGCTTTTTTAATAACCTCGTCGCAGGTTATTTCCGCAACGTTATATCTTGTACCGTTGGAATTTTGAGCAACCGACGCTTCAGAATAGTTAAGCGCCACCACAGCGGTAACAGAATTTTTTAATTTAAAGTGATTAAAAACTCCAAAAGCACCCGAAATAACAATTACAAAAATCAATAACCAACCGCTAATCAACGGTACACTTTTGAATATTTTGAAAAATTCACTTTTTGTAACATTTTTAGACCGAAAATATATTTTAAAAACCGCCACAAGCAGTAAAATGCCAACTACTGCAAGGGGTATTTTTTGCAAAAGTGAAGAAATCATTTACCAGGCTCTCCTTTCCAACATCAAAATTTATTTATGTCAACAATTACAAGTTCAGGACTGTTGTTAATTCTGAAAACATTTTTATTTTCAAGGCCCGAGCTTATAATAAGAGGTCTGCCTGCAACCTCGTATCTTCCGTAAACGTAATGTCCGTCTCTTTGGGGAAGCAAACCGCCCTCGTGTGTATACAAAGGGCCAACCAAAGGTATTTTCACCGTACCCCCGTGAGTGTGTCCCGCAAGCATCAAATCACCCCAAAAGTCAGGCGAATATTCTTCAAACAATAAAGGCTCGTGAATTGCAGTAATCTTTAAATTTTCTTCATTGGAATAAATAAATTCATCAAAACTTTTACCCGAATATGACCAAAAAGCCGACGGGTTGGAAGTAAGCACACCATAAACATCAACATTAGTTGTGCCCACTTTTACAGTGTCATACTTGTTTTTTAGCACCTTAACCCCTGTTTTTTCAATCTTTTCGGTTAATTCATCAGTAATTTCCAAAAGCTTTTCAGGCTGGCGGTTTTCATTGGTAAACCCAAACTTTTCATCAAGCTCCTCCTGGTTTAGCAAAACATCATAATATAGTTCCACTTCGTTGTTGCCAAATATGTAATAAGAAGGTGCAATATCTGCAAGCTTTTTACAAAGGCTTACAACCCTTTCCTCTGATGGCAGTTTGGAATCAATAATATCCCCCGTGCACAAAATCAAATCAGGCTTTAGCTTTTTAATTCTGCTTACAAGCTGGCTGTTGTCATTTCCGTACTGGCAATTATGCAGGTCCGAAATTTGAATAACCCTTATACAGTTGTTAACCTTAAGACTGCTTACGCTATAAAAAGTTTCTTTAAAATTGCGGTTTCCAATGTAATTACAGCCAACCACCGCAATAGACGTTGCAATTCCAACAAAAATAAGGCTAATTAAAAACAACCATATAACCTTTGCTTTTTTCTTCTTTTTTTTGTTAAACGTATATCCATTCATAACATAAGCTACCTTTCATTTTTTTTCAAAACTTTTTTATAAAGCGAAAATGTGTCATCTGCAACATCATCCCAGTTGTATTTAGCAAGCACAAATTCATCTGCACCGTTTTTAAGTTCCTGAACCAATTTTTCATCATCACACATTTTTTGCAGTTTTTCTGCCAAATCCTGTACATCACCTTTTTTAAAGTGCATAGCTTTTTTTTCTGTCACCAAAGTATTTTCAGGAATATCCGAACACAAAACTGCATTACCGTAAGCCAAAGCTTCCAAAAGGCTTAAAGACATACCTTCAATATCCGAAGGCAGTGTAACCGCATAGGCATTACTGTAAATTTCCCTCAGCACATCACCGGAAATAAATCCCGTAAAAATAATATCAGGGTTTCCCTCCGCCTTTTGTTTAAGCATACTTACATATTTATCAGTATCACTTGTGTCCCCTGCAATAACAAGCTTTTTGTCAGTTTTAATACTGTTGTATGCGTCAATAAGATAATGAACACCCTTTTCCGCAGTAAGCCTTGAAACAATGCAGATGTAACTGCCCTTGCCAAGACCGTAAAGCTTTGTAATTTCCTCTGCTTCTTTTTTTAAAGGTCTGTCAATTCCGTTGTGAATAAGCACTGTTTCGCGGTTATAAGTATCTTTAAAATATTTTTGTGCACTGTGGCTTAAGACGATAATTTCGTCCGCACATTTTACCATAACCCTCTCGCCGAATTTTATATATGAAGAGGCGAAGCTCTTGCCCCATTTTTCTCTCTGCCAGTCAAGACCATGAACTGTTGCCACACACCGTTTACCAAACATTTTAGGTATCCACATAGCAGCGCAAGGCCCTTCAGCATGAAAATGCACAATATCAAAATTCCCCAAAGTTGCACAAATAGCCCCTGTAAAAGAAGCCACCATAGCAGATAACCCTCTTTTATTTATTGTCCATACATTTTTTAAGGCTACCCCTTTATACTTGTTGTTATCCACCATTTTTACATATTCATTTTCCACACAGTCAGAGGAACGGTTAAAGCAAGTAACCTCAAGCCCCTTTTCTGCCAGACGGGGGCACAAAGAAGTAAGCACATTTTCAATTCCGCCTCGTCTTGATGGCACAACCTTATGTCCAAGCATTGCAACTTTCATAATTTTTTCTCCATTTCAAAAAAACTTTACCTTCCCGTAGCACTTAGCATAACAACAGGGGTTTTAAGCATAATAAGCAAATCCCCGGGGAAAGTTCTGTTTTGTATGTAATCAAGGTCCATTTCTACCCACTGTTCAAAGGGTATGTCGTTTCTGTTTTTGCTTATCTGCCATGTGCAGGTAATACCGGGCGTTACATGCAGACGAAGTTTTTGATAATCGGTGTAATATGCCACCTCACCGGGAAGGGGAGGTCTCGGGCCCACCAAAGTCATATCGCCCTTAAAAACATTAAAAAACTGCATAAGTTCATCAAGTGATAATTTTCTGAGTATTTTTCCTACCCTTGTTATTCTTGGGTCCTCTTTAATTTTAAAAACAGGGCCCTCCATTTCATTTTTATCTTTCAACTGCTCCAAAAGTGCCTCTGCGTCAGGACGCATTGTACGGAATTTATACATATAAAATTCTTTTCCGTGGCGACCCACTCTTTTTTGTTTAAAAAACGGCCCTGCCTTTGGGTCATCAATGCATATAACAATAGCAATTATAATCATAAGGGGAAGAAAGCCAAGCAAAATAAGTGTAGCGAAGAAAATATCAAAAAGTCTCTTCTTTCTCCAATAACCCGAATATGATTTTTCAATAAGGGCCTCTAATTTTTCTCTTGTTTTATCATCAACCTTTTCAGTTTCAATATAAGGCATTTTTTAATCCTTCTTTCCTATGTCTAAATTGTATTACCATTCAAGCCAGTCAAACCTGTGCAAAAACTTACCGTACAGCTTGTTGTACATTTTAACCCCTATAATTCTTTTTATCCGCGTTGTTCTTTTAGTTACAGGGGATGTCCATGATGCAGAATAATGATGTATGGAATATGTATTTTTTGTTATGGTCTTTTTCCCTGTGTAATAGTCCATAGGGCAAAGATATTCACTTGGCAAAAAAGCCATATCCATAAAAACCTGGTTTGTGTTTTCAATGTCCATACCAAGCCTTTTAAGTGCATCAGTATTTCTGTCAGGGCATGGTGTAAGGTCAAAGCTTCCGTCTTCCAAAACAAAAGGGATATTATCATAATCCTTTAAAAACTCTGCCACAATTTCATTTCCCTTTTCTGCACCAAACCCAAGGCCTGTTGCAACAATCCCCTTTTCATCAAACCCCATAAATCCCTTGTGTTCCAACAAATCATCAATAGGCTTTACAAGTTCAACATCAGTATCCAAGTATATTCCGCCATTGTCATAAATTATTTTAAGCCTTGCATAATCGCTTACAAATGCCCATTTCTTCGCTTGGTACGCCTCTTTTACATATCTGTTTTGCCCCACATCAAAGTTATCTTCAGTATGGCAAATTATTTCATATTGAGGGCAATATTTTTCCCAGCTTTTAATACATTTTTTTGCTAAGGAAGGCATTTCACCTTTTCCAAACCAGCAATAATGAATTACCTTAGGAATACTCATACCCTGTCCCTCCATAACCTGTACGAATTTTCAAACACTTTTTTAAAAAACATAAAGTTTACTGCAATATATAAAGGCACAATCCAAATGGAATGAACAATTCCACAAACAAGCAAATTCAAAAACGAAAGTCCGCTAAAGCTGTCCACAAAAAACACCGCCATTACAAAAGCAAAAACCCCGCCGTTTGCAAGCAATATTTTATATGTGTTAAAAGTTCCTCTTAAAAGAACCTGTTTGTTTGAAACATAAATTGTCATTATACCCCTGTACAAAAGTGCAACAACAGTACCAAAAACTGCACCGCATATTCCCCATCTTATAATTGAGGCTATTGAAACAACAATGTTTAAAATCATTTCAACAACCGCATGTATGCGGGTTTTGGAAAACATGCCCGCATATTCCAAAACATGGCTTGCAGGAAGCTTGCAGTTTGCCAAAAGGTTCATAACAACAAAAAGAATTAGCAAAAGTGAATTTGTGTAATCAGCATCATTAATTCCGCTTGTATATATCTGAATTAAAGGCAACAAAAAAACTGCCATTAAGGTATAAATAATAAATGTTGCCATAATATAAAAAGTTTCATACACATCATATACCTTTACAAATTTTTCTCTGTCTGTATGAAACATCTGCCCCAAAGCAAAACTAAACCCCGAAATGAGGCTTGTAATAAATGTCTGCACCTGAGAAAAAAATATGTTGTAAATGGTATATACACTAACCACCTTAAAGTCGCACAAAAAGGATAAAAGCAAAACATCAGTATTGTTAAAAACCATTCCCGAAACCTGATGTACCAAAACAGATTTCCTCTGGGAAATTGCCTGGTAATCGGGCTTTTCCTTAACACTTAGCCATTTGTACCTGCGTTTTGCATGAACATATATGTAAAAAAGCTGTGCAAGAGATAACAGGCAATAAGAAAGTTGCATAAGCAAAAGGTTGTTGGTAAGTAAAATAACAAGTATTTTAGCAACATTCGATATAAGTTGCAGTATAGTTTCCGAATTTGTTATAACATACCTTCTGCCGTCAACCTCTAAAAGAATTCTGTATTTGGTCTGTATAAAGTAGCCAAACACAGCAGGAAGTGCAGTAAGTATTACAATACCGAAAACTACACCGTCTTCCAAGCCCGTAGGCACAACAAACTCATACAAAAGCCCAATCAACAACACAACAACCGCATACACAATACCAATTTTAACATAATAACGGTGTGTTGCGGAAATAACAGAATTTATCTTGTTGTAATTTTTTTCGGCAACAGGCTTGTAAAGAGCCTGTGTTGTAGCAAGCCCAACCCCCGATTCAAGCAAAACCATATACACAAAAATCTGCTTTATGGTAGACAAAACACCGTTAACTTCCGAGCCGAAATTTTCAAGATAAATTCTTGGCAAAATAAAGCTTATTCCAATAAGAACAACCTGGTACAAAACCCCTGACAACAAGTTATTTTTAATTCTGTTATCTTTTGTTGCCATGTTAAGGCTCCTCCTTTTTTAAACTCTGTTTTCTATGTAGGCTTCCGTTGCGTTTTCTCTGTGTATTATTTTAGCGGGGTTGCCAACCACCACACTGTGAGGCGGAACATCAAAATTCACAAAAGTAAGCGGTGCAATCATTACATCTTCACCAATTCTTACATTTCCCACTATAACGGAATTTGCACCAATCCAGCAATCACCCTCAAATACAGGTGCCCCTTTTCTTTTTCCTCGGTTTTCCTGTCCTATGGTTACACCCGTATCAATATTGATATTTTTACCCAAAACAGCATCAGGGTTTATAATAACCCTGCCCGTATGGCCAATGTAAAACCCTTCACCGATTTTTGTCCTTGGGGGTATCTGAATATGGGTTTTATAAGACATAACCTTAAGCTTAACTGTGTAGTACAACCTAAGTGGTTTAAACTTACAGCTTTGTGCTTTTCGCAAAAGTGCAATATACTTAATCTCGGGCGGTCTTAAAATCCTTTTTGCAAGCCCCTCACCCTTTTTTCCGTAATACCTGTATAAATCTTTAGAAAATATGTTATTCATACAATTTTTCACCTTTTAAAACTTGTTCATATACTCTTTTGCAAAAGCCTCTGCAGATGTTTCGGCAAGTGCCTTTGAATAGTACCACCCCTGAATGTAATCACAACTGCTGTTTGAAACCAGGGTGTTTTGTTCCTCCGTTTCAACCCCCTCACACACCACCTCAAGCCCAAGGTCGTGGGCAAGTGATACAACGCCCAAAAACAGTTTTTTCCCTCTTTCACTGTCTGCAAGCAAAAGAACTCCTCTTTCAATTTTAGCAACGTCAATAGGATATTCCAAAAGGTTAATCAGTGAGGCATATCCGCCACCAATATCATCCAAAGCAATGGTAAAGCCAAGCTCTTTTACCTTTAAAATATTGCTTTTTGCATCATCAAAATTTTTCTCGATGCAGTCTTCCGTAATTTCAATAATAAGCTTGCTTCTGTCAAAATCATACTTGCTTGCAATATATTTTATTATGTCAGTAAAATTCTTTTCACAAATAGTAATTCTTGTAATGTTGCATGATATTGAAACCTGGCCAAAATCAGTATCCTTCCACTGAGAAAGTTTTTTGCAAACATTCTCAAACATATAGTAGTCAAACCTTATAATAAGCCCTGATTTTTCCATAACTCCAATATATTCACCGGGGAAAATAACATCACCCATGGAATTTTCCCACCTTGACAAGGCCTCGGCTGATGCTATTTTCTTTGTCTTTCTGTCAACAATAAATTGAAGATACATTTTAAACTCATTGTTTTTAATGCCCTTTGCAATTTCTTTAATTAGTTTGTGCCGGGGTAAAATGCGTAGAATTTTTTCAAAAAACTTAATACTCATTTTATCATTCCTCATCAAATTAATATTATGTAGGTTAAAATTTTTTATTCAAAAACAAAAAACTGCAACAATAAAAAGTCACCAAAGACCTTGTATCATTGCAGCTGGACTGGCATAGTATATAGCAAACGCTACCACCTTAGCCTCTTTGCTTTGCGTCACCGACTTTCGCCGATTTTGCCAAAATATTATTATAAAGCAAGTATAACACAATGATTCGCCTTTGTCAATTTATTCACTATTTTGCAAATACCCAAAGAGTATCAGAAATAAGTCCATCTGCTTTTCCAAGCCTGTAAACACTTAAAACCACAAGTTCACCATTATTCTTTTTAAAAGAAATTCTGGGGATGTTACCATCCATCAACTGGTTTTTCAACGCTTCGTAATTCAAAAAGCTCAAAACCGCCCTGTGGTAGTCAGGGTCTACTGATTCAGCAACATATTTTGAAAACAACTTTGAAAAATGCTCTTCTTCCTCGTTGTAATTAAGATATGCAGGCATCAAAATACGTCTTGCACTGTCAGTAGCAAGCGAAACACGATATATACCATTATATTTTTCTTTCAAAACAGAAAGCATTGTATCAATTTCAAGTATACCCGTATTAAACTGAACAAACTCATTTTTGCCTGCTTCAGAAAGTTCAGGGTGTTCCTTGTTCTGATAATACTCTGCCTTTTCCTTGTACATTTGTACTTCTGCTTCTCTTACCATTTCTTCAGTATCAGTGTTCAGGCTTTTAAAACACATACCAACTGCAACATGGTAATTGCGAGTCTTTAATTTTTCCTTAAAAATTTCAATATTTTTCACCATAACAGCCTGCATGGTGTTTTTGGAAAATACTAAAAATTCATCACCGCCCATACGGTAAACCTTGCTTGGAAAAAACACTTCCTTTAAGGTGTTTGCAACGTACATAAGCATTTCGTCCCCCGCAGCATGGCCATATTTGTTGTTAATAAGATGAAGTTCGTTAACATCAATATATATGCAAGAAAAATCCAAAGGCTTTTCCTCATCAAAGGTCAACAAATCACTTTTGTAGGCAACTCGGTTGTATGCCCCTGTAAGTGAATCCGTTGTAGCCGCAAGAATAGTTCTGTCAAGGTGATTTTTATTATAAAGAGCCATAGAAAAACAAGCCGAAACCTTTTCGGCCAACATTCTTACCATACTGCCTTTTTTGGAATTAATTGTGGCAAGAATTGCAATATGGTTAGCCTTGCTTGTAGTGGCAGAAAGTGAAATCTCCCATATTCCATGGTCCTTTAAAAAGTCAAAGAAATACGGGTTTGTTTTTATCATATGTATATCAGGCTTTATGCACATAACATTTACCGCATTACTGTTTTTGTCATAAAAAACCGAAGCATATCTGAACAGTTCACTGCATAAAAACTGTCTTTCGTTCGGGGTAACCATAACTTCTTCATACTGTGGAGCAATATAATGATAAAATTCTCCGTCTGTATCAAAGAATATTGCCGACCTTGACTTTGCAAAACTGCATACTTCAATTAAGGCGTCCTGTATGTTGTTTTGCCCATCGGTGGTTTCCAAAAGCTCTTTTCTTACGTTGGATGCACATTCACTTATGGCACTAAGCTTTCTTTCATTTGCCATAAGGCATATTATGTACATAATAATTATGCCAAGCATAATAATATACACAAAGGTAAATACAATCGCCCTTGTGTGTGCACCTGCAAGCACCTGAGAATCATATCGTCCCATTGCTATCTTCCAGTCAAATTCATCAATAACAGAATAATGCAGATGAAGTGTCTCGTTTTTATAGGTAGACTTAAAAGCCGTAAACCCCTTGTCCGCAGACATAAACTGTTCGTAAGAATAACCCTTGTTATACTTACGGTCCTTTAAAAATGATATGTTTTCCTGGTCTTCCTTTATTGTATCTATCAGTATATTTCCGTTTTCTTTTTCGTAAACAAATAGCTGGGCATCAAATTCTTCAACCATATCCGCATACCTTTCCCAAAGGTTTTTGGGGTTTATAACACCGTATAAAATTCCAACTACTTCATCATTTACTATAATAGGCACGGCACTTCTTATAAGCTCATAATTTTCTATTACAACGTCATTAACCCTACCGCTTATATAAATACCCTTTTGCTTTTCCTCTTCAAAGGAAAATATGCCTGTCAAATCCGTAGACCCTGTTTTTGTCATAAAAACATTATTGGCGTCTAAAATACCAATGTTGTCAATCATACCAATAGGCTTAAAGGATTCAAACAACAGGCTGTAATCGTCCCCATCCATGTAAAGCTTAGATGCAAAGCTTGCCATAGTCAAAAGGTTTTCGCGGTCCGATGTAAGCTGAAGTATAAGGTCGTCCTTTACCTGCTTGGTCTGGACATGAAGATTTTCGTAAGCTTCTTCCTCTGCTTTGTTATACAAAAAGTTCACCATACTAAAAAAGACCACGCTTAACAATAAGGCAGTAATAATTGTATAAAAGACAGTATATTGTCTGGACTTTTTCTTTCCATATTTTATTGCCATCACTACATCTTCTTTCATAAAATATTATACCAAAAGTCTATATATAAATTGTACCATTGTTTTACAAAAAATTCAAGCATTTTAACCACTTTCTTCGATTTAAACAAAAAAACATAAAGTGTAAACTTGTACTGTTTTTTTCACTATTGTCATAAATTTATTGACTTTATCACGATACCGTGATATAATATTAACAAAGGAGGCGATTTAATGCCGGTATTATCAAGATTCTACGGAATTATTATTAGAATGTATTTTCTGCAAAAGGAACACAACCCGCCACACATTCATGCTATATACGGCGATGATGTGGCTGCAATCACAATTTCTGACGGAAAGGTCATAGAAGGAGCATTACCGGGCAAAGCTCTTGAAATGGTAAAAGAATGGATTTCTTTGCATAAGGAAGAATTACTTTTAATGTGGGAAACTCAGGAATTTAAACAGATTTCTCCGTTGGAATAAGGAGGCTTAGTTTATGTTTCACAAAATAAAAAATGTATCTCCCCTTCCCAACTATCGTTTAAGTGTGCAATTTACCGAAGGGTGTACTAAAATATATGATGTAAAACCCTTATTCAAGCAGATATCTGCCTTTGAAGAATTGATGGATTCAACCTTATTTTTCGATGTAACAGTTGATGTTGGCGGATACGGAGTTGTATGGAACGATGACCTGGATTTATCCTGCGACGAGTTGTGGGAAAACGGAGTTGCCATCGAAACTCCGTTTGATGGTCTGATGGCATTTAGTGATGCAATTACCCTTTGGGCACTTAATGAAAGTACATTAAGAAAAGCCATTTCCTATGGTAAGCTTATAGAAGGCGTTGATGTCTGCAAGTTTGGAAAACAATGGGTTGTTTCTATGGAAGCTATGAAAAGAGAATACGGAGAACCAAGAATATAACAGGGAGCAAAACCAGGGAAATAAAGGCTATTCATCTTAAGGATAAGTCGCCTAAATCCCTGGTTTTATTTGATTTATATAAAAATTCTTTTCCAATCCAACATCATTTACATAGTTGTTTAAGAGCCCTGTAAATAATCGTATAAAATCAACCAATGTAAAATTTATGCCGTTGTGTTCTCATTGATTTCATCTACGCAATTTTCACAAAACATATCATCCAATGTCCTAAAAAAGCTCCCAATCAAATGATTGAGAGCTTTTA
>JAZSRE010000135.1:0-2305 GCA_045538345.1 Clostridia bacterium | reverse complement strand
TATTATACCGTGATTTCCGTGGGATTACAAGAGAGCGGTTCAACGGTCGGGTACAGTATTGCTTAAGTTTTGTAAGCGGGGGACACTTTTTTGAAAAAAAGTTTCCTCCCGCAAAAATTGATTTCCCCAGGAAATCCTCCGCCCTGCCATTGCAAATGGGGACGGGGCGTGTTATAATAGAACTTATAATAATTGTAGGAACATTTTTTCGGGGAAAGGAGATATACCTTGGAAAAAACGAACATTCGCCGGCTGATCGGCGTGATGATGCCGTTTATGATTCTGGTCATTGTGCAGCGGCTGGGGATTCTTTTGTTCGGGAATTATTCCTGAAAATGTTACATACAATGGCAATACCTACAATGTTACAAGCATTGGTAGTTCTGCTTTCAGAGGTTGCTCAGGGCTTACAAGCGTTACATTACCAAATAGCGTTACAAGCATTGGTCGTTATGCTTTCAGTGATTGCACTGGACTTACAAGCGTTACAATACCAAATAGCGTTACAAGCATTGGAGATGATGCGTTCAACGGTTGCACAGGAATTAAGATGGTTGAATTAAATTGCTCAACTATAGGTTATTGGGCAAGAGGTTTTTCATCTATTGAAAAGGTTATAATAGGCAATAGCGTTACAAGAATTGAAAAAATGGCGTTTTATGGTTGTACAGGGCTTAAAGAAGTACACATAAGCGACCTCTTTGCCTGGTGTGGAATTGATTTTAATGATAGTTATTCCAACCCACTATTCTATACCAAGAACCTATATTTAAATGGAGAATTGGTAACAGACCTTGTTATTCCTGATAATGTCACTACAATTAAGAGTTATGCGTTTGATGATTGTAAAGGGCTTACAAGTGTTACAATAGGTAATAGTGTAACAAGCATTGGATGGAGTGCGTTCAGTGGTTGCACCGGGCTTACAAACGTTACAATACCCAATAGCGTTACAAGCATTGGTAGTCATGCTTTCAGTGGTTGCAATGGGCTTACAAGTATAACAATACCCAACAGTGTTACAAGCATTGGAAGTAGTGCTTTCTATGGTTGCACTGGGCTTAAAACTATAATAAATTTTTCTGAATTAGCATTAAGTAAAGGTTCAAGTGATTACGGCTATGTTGCATATTATGCCGACAAGGTTATTAACATACTTAATAGTTCAATAGAAGGTGATTATATATTTGTCAAATCAAATGACGTAAATACATTGGTTGCATATTTAGGAAACGATACTGAATTAATTTTGCCTGCTGATTATAATGGTGAGAAATATATTATTGGAAACAATGCGTTCAGTGGTTGCAATGGGCTTACAAGTATAACAATACCCAACAGTGTTACAAGCATTGGAGATGATGCGTTCAACGGTTGCTCAGGACTTACAAGCGTTACAATACCGAACAGCGTTACAAGCATTGGAGATAGAGCGTTCGAGGAGTGTTCTAAATTAAACAATATAACTTTTAACACTAATAAAAATATATCTGAATCAAAAGCAGTTTTAGAAGATTCACAATACCGAATAAAAACAACAGAAGGTTATCTAAATATTGGTAACACAGAAGAACATGTTTTAGGTCCTATTGGAGGTGTGAATATTTTAAATTACAATAATGATATTAACCAAATATTTATTCTTGAAAATACTGGTAATAATAAATATTATATAAAATCTGTTTCAGGGTACTATATATTCTGTCAAAATTGGAATGTTGATGGTCTTGAGAACAGGAAAACAGAATTGACATTTGAAGAGTTAGAGAATAATAAATTTTATATTAAGCATGCCGGTGGTTATTTTAAGGTAGAAGAAATTGATGGAATATATTATCCGTTTTGTAACGCAAATATTGAAAAAGCTGCAATATGGTCACTTGAAAAAATTGGAGCAAGTGAGCCTGATGTTGATGGATATTCTAACATTACAAATATTGGAGATGAAGCATTCCGTAATTGCTCCAGTCTTACAAACATAACAATACCAAACAGCGTTACAAGTATTGGAGATGAAGCGTTCAACGGTTGCACAGGACTTAAAGAAATACGCTTTGAAGACGGAGGCGATACACTTGATTTGGGATATAATAATGAATATAGGGAAGGACTATTCTATGATTGCCCATTAGAGACTTTGTATTTAGGTCGTAACTACTCAAGTGATTATACCCCTTTCCGTAATAAAACCACATTAACAAATGTTACGATTGGTAATAGTGTTACAAGTATTGGAAGTAGTGCGTTCAGTGGTTGCACAGGGCTTGTAAACATGACAATAGGTAATAGCGTTACAAGCATTGGA
>JAZSRE010000036.1:0-1646 GCA_045538345.1 Clostridia bacterium | reverse complement strand
GAACCCGAACAAAATGAGTCAGAGTCATTTGTGCTACCCTTACACAATCAGGCAATATTTGGTGCGAGCAGTGGGACTTGAACCCACACGCCATAAGCACACGCCCCTCAAACGTGCCTGTCTGCCGATTCCAGCACACTCGCATATTTAAATAAAAAAATTATGACAATATCAAACCCTTGACCTTGATTTAAAGTCAAGGGATAAATTGTCATTCATAGCATTATATTAATGCGTGGTACTCAATTTACGCAATTGAGTTAAGAAGAAGTGTAAGCTGTGATTTCTTTCTTGCACAGTTGTTCTTGTGCATGATACCCTTAGCGCAAGCCTGGTCAAGCTTCTTAACAGCAGCTTTGTAAGCTTCTGTAGCAGCAGCCTTATCACCTGTTGCAACTGTAGCTTCAAACTTTTTAATGAAAGTCTTAAGCTGAGATTTAATCATTGCATTACGTAGAGTTTTTGTTTCAATAACCTTAACTCTCTTCTTTGCTGACTTAATATTTGGCATATTTACACCTCCTATGCACAAAACTACAAGTATTATTCTAACACAAAGGCAAAATAAATGCAAGCCTTTTTTGTATAAAAATTTATTATTTGGAAAAATTAAATATTATTGACATAAAAGGGGGTAAAATTATGGAAAAAAGAACAGATTTAGCTTTAGAAGCGCATGAAATATATACAACTGAACAACAAGTAAAAACCATTGATGGTGTAGAAACTGAAAGTTTTTTTAAAGATGCCGTAAAAGTTACAAGAGTAAGAATATTAAATGAAAGCGGTAGCCGTGCTCTTGAAAAACCTACAGGGGATTATGTAACACTTGAAATTCCTGAATATATTCATGAAACACAAACTAATTTTGATTCCATAACCCGTACCTTTTCCAATGAATTAAAAAGAATGTTGCCAAAGTTAAAAAAAGACAGTGTAACACTTGTGGTTGGCTTGGGTAACCGCAATATAACAGCAGATGCCCTTGGACCTAAGGCAGTTGACGGACTTTTGGTTACAAGGCATTTGTTTGACCTTATGCCTGATGAGGTTTCGGAAAATGTGATGCCTGTATGTGCTTTTTCTCCAGGAGTTTTAGGCATTACAGGCATAGAAACAAACGAAATTATAAAAGGGGTTGTACAAAGGGTAAAACCTGATGTTATAATTGCCATAGATGCCCTTGCATCACGAAGTATAAGCAGAGTTATGACAACAATACAATTATCTGACACAGGTATAAAACCGGGTGCGGGGGTGGGTAATCACAGAGGAGGCCTTGATAAGGAAACCTTAGGTGTTCCTGTAATTGCAGTGGGTGTACCTACGGTAGTGGATGCTGCTACAATGGCAAATGACACAATAGACATGGTTATTGAAAATATATCCTCGCATACATCTCCCGATACACAATTTTACAGAATGCTAAAAAGTATTGACAGAAGAGAAAAATATGCTCTTATAGATGAAGTACTTAAAAAATCCTTTGTAAACCTTGTTGTTACGCCTAAGGATGTTGATGAAATAATAGATGACCTTGCAGAAATAATATCCGATGGCATAAATATATGTATGCATTCATAAATAAACCCTCACCCTCATATTTATATATATGGGGGTGATGTTGTGTGGAGGCATCGAAAGGC
>JAZSRE010000160.1:0-3118 GCA_045538345.1 Clostridia bacterium | reverse complement strand
GATTATTCCAATTAATAGAACAGTCAACATGGTTGAAGTTCCAAGTAAAATTTCTACCAAAAATATCACTCCCTTTTTATTTTTTAATTCAAAGAAACGCAGAGCGTTTCTACAATAACTCTTCCCTATTCCCTCTTAACTATTAACTTAAAAAAGTCCTTCCCCACTACTCTGTGATTTTGCTTTTTATCAAAATCAAAGCTTTCCTCTTTTGCCTTTTTCTTTGCAGGCTGTGGGCGGTGGTGGGAAATTGCAAAGTACCTAAGTGCATCGGGAAGATGTGTTATGTTGTGGGGCTGTGTTGCACAGTCGTTTGGATTTTTATCATCACAAGCTATGGAAGTCAAGCACTTTATAAGGTTTTTGCAACTGTCAAAAACGTGAAGCTTCACATCTCCGTTTGCATTAGCCTTTAACATCTCTTTAATACACATCCAGCCTGAAACACGGTCGTTACTGCTTTTTACAAGGTTAAGCCCTGCCTCACGGAAAAGGTCCGCACGGCATTTACCGCTTTCCTGGGACCTTCCCCAAAGGTCGGGAGGTGCGTAGGTAAGCTTTACATTTTCTTCCGTAAGGTCCAAAATCTCACCTGCCCCCTGACTTATAATTTTATCGGGCATTGCATATTCACGAAACACATAACATTCCTTTAGGCTGTTTACCCCAATCCAAAGGCAGGCAAGGCAGTCAAGACCGTAGTCAATAGCCCTGTAAACACGCCAGTCAGAAGGTATTTCAAAGGGCTTGCACACGTGTATATGACGCTTGAAGTCCTCAAAATATCTGCCCTCAAAAATGTCCCAGTCCCCGTAGAGCAACGCCTTTTTGTTTTTTTCATCAAGGTTATGAAGCCTTTTTATGTAGTCCTTGTCCTTTGCCATCAAAAAGCAGTTGTCCGTAACCTTTGATGGTATAAAAATTCTTGTGCCTGTATCAAAGCTGTGCTCCTCATCGGGGGCACCAATGTCTATAAACCGCTCCTTCACCCAATTATGGCCAACACCTCCCGGGTTGGTGGACGACTTTACGGATTTTGGAAAGTCATTAGCCCCCCTTAGTCGGGAAATTAAGTAGATGTAAATTTCCTCGGTAAAATGAGTAAGCTCGTCAAAGCGTATTACGTCAAATTCCGCAGACTGATACCTGTACATATCCGCCTCACTGTCGCAGTAGCCAAAATCTATAATACTGCCGTTAGAAAATACCCCCGTATGCTTTGAAGAATTGTATTTAAAAATACTTCTTGGGTAAAGCTCAAGAGCCGTACGGATAATTGACTTGTCAAGCTCGGGAAAGGTGCGTCGGAAAATAATTTGTTTACTCCCTGCATACTTTAAGGCATATAAAAGTGCATCTACAATCTGCCCGTATGACTTACCTCCCCCTGCAGCACCGCCGAATAAAACCTCGTCGGCTTTTGCGTCAATAAACATCTGCTGTTTAGGGGTAATCTGAAGTTCCATCTTCATACCTTATCCACCACGCTTATTTTTACATCAAACCCTCGGTCAGAAGTCTCGTCATCTTCCTTAACACCGCAAATTGAATTAAGCTCTTTTATAACATCAATGGCAAGCTTTACAAGCTTTTGGTCGCACTCATTACCCTCAACCTTTTCGTTGGCTATCTTTTCAAATACACTTGTTTTTATGTCCAACAGGTCTTTTATCGCGTCCTTTTTATCCCAGTTTTTCTTTTTTGCCATCAAATTCCACCTACTCTGTAATCCTTGTGCATTTACCATCTACCCTGAATTTGCACCTGCCTATTTTTTCAGGCACCTCATCAAATGGTACCGACAGGTTTGGTGTGCCGTCGCAAAAATACTGCTCACCTCTGGGGCAACAATCCAAAACCTTTTCTTTGTAGTCAAAAAATTCCTTATCTGTCATCTTCTCTCATCCTTTCAAGTCTTTTTCTTAAAGCTTTAAGCTCCAAAGCACGGTAGTCAATGTTGCTTTTTCTTGGGGTAAAGTTAGAAAACTTAGTAGCCTTAGGGGTAGCCACATACTCTCGTGCGTTATAATAATTATTTATATTATTATCTTTATTCTCTTTATTAGTTGTGTTCAATTTCTGTTCAACATCTGTTCGCCTTTTGTTTAGCTTCTGTTCATCACCCTGATATTTCGCCCAGTTTTCAACGGTAATTATGGAAAATTTGTTGTTTGCATCAATTTTTATACTGCCCATTTCTTCAAGCATTTTAACAATTCTGTAAACCTTGCTTTCGCACATATTAAGCTGTTGGGAAGCAGTTTTTCTTCCAAAAACAAATTGCCCCGTCCGAAGATTAACAACCTTTTTGCCTACAAGGGCAGTCTTATCGCAATATGATGCATTTAAAATTATCCATACCCATACCTTAAAAACCTCCGCATCCTGAAAAACCGCGTGTTCCGTAATGCTTCGGTGCAGGGAAATCCATCCCTCCTTCATAATCAATCATCTACCTCCAACCAGTTACCACTGAAAAACCATTCTACAAACTGATGCTTATCCTCTCCCTTGCAAAGTACCCTCCACAGGGCAAAAATAAGGGCATCTTCTTCGGGAATTATAAGTCCCTTTTCGTCTAATATTCCTTTGTATGCCATAACTCCCTCCTTTTATACTGCCCTTTGGACAATCCCGCTTGCCTATTCCTTTTTTGAATTGTTGATTTTTCGTCAACACACAATTTAAAAAAAATAAACATTAATAGCGTCAAGTGGGTAAAACACTATATCTGCCACTCAACTGTCTATATTATAACACAATGTTGATTATTTGTCAACACCCTTAAAATTTTTGTTGACTTTACGTCAACTGTGTGTTAAAATCAAAATAGAGAGGTGTGTAAAATATGAAAATAGGTGATATTATAAAAAACCGCAGAGAAGAGCTTGGCATCTCACAGGTCGAGCTTGCAAAAAGGGTAGGTTATACCTCCCGTTCTGCAATTAACAAAATTGAAAAGAATATAAACGACATTCCAAGAAACAAAATCGGGCAGTTTGCAGATGTACTGCAAATCAGCCCCTCCTTTTTAATGGGTTGGGACAATTCCGATTCTTCCGAAACCACATCAGAGGTTGAAACCTTCCCCGTAATTGGTGATATTGCAGCAGGCTTT
>JAZSRE010000074.1:0-11577 GCA_045538345.1 Clostridia bacterium | reverse complement strand
GGCAAGTACATTCTGCACAGTTGTGGTCGCATCTTTTCAAGATTGGTGAAGGCTCTATTCCCTGACGCTTGTAATAGTCCTCCAATGCGGCCTGTATAGCTTGTTCTGCCAAAACAGAACAATGAACCTTTACAGGTGGCAAACCGTCCAAAGCTTCCATAACAGCCTTGTTAGTAAGCTTTAGTGCTTCGTCAACAGTTTTACCCATAACCATCGTTGTAGCCATACTGCTTGTTGCAACAGCAGCACCGCAACCAAAGGTTTTGAATTTAACATCTTTTATAATGTTGTCTTCAATTTTCATATATATTTTCATTATGTCGCCGCATTTTTCGTTACCTACTTCACCAATTGCATTAGCATCGGGAATTTCGCCAACGTTACGGGGATTTGCAAAATGGTCCATTACCTTTTCACTATATAACATAAATTATTCACCCTTTCTTACTTTTTCATAAAGTGGAGACATATCGCGAAGTCTTTGAATTGTTTTTTCAAGTGCTTCAACTATCTGGTCAACTTCCTCTTCGGTATTGTGATGTGAAAATGTTACACGCAAAGAGCCGTGGGCAATACCGTGAGGCAAGCCGATAGCAAGCAATACGTGAGATGGGTCAAGTGAACCGCTTGTACATGCGGAGCCGCTTGATGCCGCAATACCAAACATATCGAGGAGAAGAAGCATAGCTTCGCCTTCAATAAACTGAAATGAAATATTTGTGTTTCCGGGAAGTCTTTCTGTTCTATGTCCGTTAAGTCTGCAGTATGGTATTTTTTCTAGAACTGCATTGATATATTTATCCCGAAGAAGTTTCATCTTCTTTGTATTTTCTTTAAAATTATCTGTTGCAAGCTTCAAGGCTTCCGCCATACCTACAATACCTGCAAGATTTTCGGTTGTTGCACGTCTGCCAAGTTCTTGCTGACCGCCGTGTAGAAGGTTGGTTACACGAACACCTTTTTTGATATAAAGAGCACCAATGCCTTTGGGTCCGCCAAATTTGTGCGCAGACATTGAAAGCAAGTCTATGCCTAAATCCTTAACATCAATCTCAACATGAGCAACCGCCTGTACTGCGTCTGTGTGGAAATATACTCCGTGATTATGTGCAACTTCTGCAAGCTTTTTGATAGGTTGTATAGTACCTATTTCGTTGTTTGCAAACATAATGGAAACTAAAATTGTTTTATCTGTAATTGCCTTTTCGAGGTCGTCGGGATTTACCAACCCATTTTCATCAACAGGGAGGTATGTAATTTTATAACCGTGTTTTTCCAAAAATTCGCATGTGTGTAAAACAGCATGATGTTCAATTGCAGATGTTATAATATGATTTCCTTTTTTGGAAAGTGCATCAGCAACACCTTTTATAGCCCAGTTATCAGATTCTGTACCACCGCTTGTAAAATATATTTCTTTTGCATCGGCATTAAGGCATTTTGCAATTGTTTCACGTGACTGGTTAACAACTTCTCTTGCCTTTTGACCAAATGTATATATTGAAGATGCATTGCCGTAATATTCAGTAAGATACGGCATCATTTTTTCAAGTACTTTCGGTTCCAACATTGTTGTTGCCGCATTATCTACGTAAATCATTTTTTCACCTCTTTATAACTTAACTTTGCCACATTTCATATTAGCATAAAATGAGGTTTAAGTCAATTAAAATAGCTTAATTTTTAATATAAATTATTTACTGTTTACTTTTTAAATATACAAGTAAAACTGCAATATCTGCAGGCGATACACCTGAAATACGTGAAGCCTGTCCAACAGACTGAGGACGGATTTCTGATAGCTTTTGTCTTGCTTCAATACGCAAACCGTACACATCGTCATAGTTAATGTTGGCAGGGATTTTTTTGTTATCCAGTTTTTTAACCTGTTCCGCCTGTTCAACTTGTCTTTTTATATACCCTTCATATTTGACGTCTGTATATACCTGGTATGCAACAACTTCATCATAATTCGGGAAGTTGTCGTCAACTTCCTTCAGGTCATTATAGGTAAGCTGAGGACGTCTTAAGATGTCAATAAGCTTTGCACCTGATGAAAGAGGGGTGCATCCGTGTCTTTCAAGAAATTCATTCATACGTTTTGTCGGGCCTACATTTGTTTTTGCAAGTCTTTCCTTTTCTTCTTCAATTTGGCGTTTCATTTCAAGGAATTTTGCATACCTTTCGTCATTTATAAGGCCTATTTCGTGTCCGATTGGAGTAAGTCGTATATCTGCATTATCTTGTCTTAGAAGTAAGCGGTGTTCTGCTCTTGCAGTCATCATTCTGTATGGTTCATTTGTACCTTTTGTAACAAGGTCATCTATAAGTACACCTATATAAGCTTCCGAACGTGAAAGGACTATTGGTTCAAGGCCATTAATCTTTCTTGCGGCATTTATTCCGGCCATAAGACCCTGAGCCGCCGCTTCTTCGTAGCCTGACGTTCCGTTAAACTGCCCTGCACCATAAAGACCTTCCGCACACTTAAATTCTAAAGAAGGCTTAAGTTGTGTAGGGTCTATGCAATCGTATTCAATGGCATAAGCAGTACGCATAAAGTGTACATTTTCCATGCCCGGAATTGCACGATACATCTTAATTTGTACTTCCTCAGGAAGAGAGGAAGAAAGTCCCTGAACATACATTTCATCTGTGTTTTCGCCACAAGGTTCAAGGAAAAACTGATGCCTTTTTTTGTCGGCAAAACGTACAACCTTATCTTCAATAGATGGGCAGTATCTTGGCCCTACACCTTCAATTTGTCCTCCGTAAAGAGGTGAACGGTGAAGGTTTTCTTTTATTACTTCGTGCATTTCTTCTGTTGTATAACCTAGGTAGCATACAACCTTATTTTCTGCCTTTTCTTTTGTTTCAAAAGAAAAGTTTACTATTTCGTCATCGCCAACTTGTTGTTCAAATTTTGAAAGGTCAACAGTATGCTTGTTTACACGGGCAGGAGTACCTGTTTTAAAACGCATAGTTTTGATACCCATTGCATTAATAGAATCTGTAAGCTTTGTTGCAGCAAACATTCCGTCAGGTCCGCCGTCGTAATTTACTTCGCCTACGTGGATTTTTCCACGAAGATATGTTCCTGAACATATTATTACTGCCTTAACTGCAAACTCTGCGCCAAGGTGGGAAACAACACCTGTAACCTTGTTGTTTTCATCATGCAGTATTTCAGTGATTTCACACTGTTTGATATCAAGGTTTGGAACTGCCTCAAGGGTTTGTTTCATTTTTTCCTGATATGCACGTCTGTCAGACTGTACCCGTAGTGAATATACAGCAGGGCCTTTACCTTTGTTGAGCATACGTGACTGCAAAGTAGTTGCATCTGCAACCTTACCCATTTCTCCGCCAAGTGCATCAATTTCACGTACAAGGTGCCCCTTTGCTGTACCACCTATACAGGGATTACAGGGCATATTGCCTATGGCATCAAGATTTATTGTAAATAAAATTGTTTTCATACCGAGTCTTGCTGCTGCAAGTGCCGCCTCACAACCTGCGTGGCCTGCACCTATTACGGCAACGTCATACTCGCCTGCAAAATAATTTGACATACTAATCGCCTCTGTTACATTTATTTTCCAACGCAAAAGTTTGCAAAAATGCTGTCTATAATTTCATCGCTAACTGTCATTCCGCCTATTTCACCCAGTGCGGATATTGCTACTTCAATATCTCCAAGTATTATATCAAAAGGAGTATTAGATTTCATCGCAACAAGAATACCCTCTATAAGTGATTTTGCATTTAAAAGACTTTGTTTATGACGGGGGTTTGTTATAATAATCTTTTCTGAAATATCTCCTGTGCTATACATAGAATATATAAAGTCATAAAGTTCATCAAAACCTTCGCCTGTTTGTGCAGAAACACAAACTGTCTTTAAAAAATCATATTCAAAGCTCAATTTTTTAGGTAAATCACTTTTGTTTATAAGGCATATTGTTTTAGTTTTGTCTGCAAGGGCTATTACTTCTTGGTCTCTGTTGTTGAGTTCTCTCGACCCGTCAAGTACAAGAAAGATAAGGTCAGCCTTTTGTATGGCTTCTTTAGAGCGTTCCACACCAATTTGCTCAACCTGGTTATCACTTTCGCGTATACCCGCAGTATCTAACAGGTTAAGTTTACAACCCTTTATGGTAACCTGGGTTTCAATTACATCTCGTGTTGTACCCTCAATGTTTGTTACTATTGCTTTATCCTCTCCGCAAATTGTATTTAAAATACTTGATTTACCAACATTTGGAGTTCCTATAATAGCGGTGTTGATACCGTTTTTTATAATTCTTCCGCTATCTGATGTAAGTATCAATTCGCCAACACGTTTGTCAATATTTTCAAGGGTTTCCTTAAGGTCTGTGTAGTTAAGCTCCTCAACCCCTTCTTCTGAAAAATCAATCATAGCAAGAATGTGAGAGGTAGATGCAACAAGGTTATCCCTTAAAGAGTTTATTTTGTTTGAAAGTCGTTTATCAAGTTGATTTGCTGCAACCGTAACTGCATCATCTGTTTCTGCGGAAATAAGGTCTGCTACAGCTTCTGCTTGTGAAAGGTCCATTTTGCCATTTAAAAAAGCTCGTTTTGTAAATTCCCCCGGTTGGGCAGGCTTTGCGCCATATTTATACAATGCTTCAAGCACAAGCTTGCATACCCTGAGGCCGCCGTGGCAGTTAAATTCCACCACATCTTCCCCGGTATAACTGTTTGGAGCTTTAAACACACTTACTAAAGCCTCATCTATAATTTTGCCCTCATTTTTCACCTTGCCAAGGTGCAAGGTGTGGCTTTTAAAAGTTGTAATATCAAGGCTGAATATTTTGTTTGCAATTTCTATTGACTTTTCACCGCTAAGGCGTACAATACCTATACCGCCTGTTGCATTCGCTGTTGCAATTGCTGCAATAGTCATAAAATCACCTCAATCTGCATAATGTCAAAAAGGTTGCTACATAAACAAAATGTAACAACCTTCAGCCGAAAGAGAATAATCCGAACTTCGATTTTCAAAGGTAAATTTTCGCTTTCGTTTTGTTAAAATACTCGGCAATCCGTCAGGATTACCTGCGTTTTTGCCTCACGCAACCAAAAATTTTCTCTTTGAAAATTCCTTGACCTTAAACAGATGAAATTTCGAGTAGATTTTGGTGCGGAAGATGCAGCAAGGCTGACGCCTTGCAAAGATGACAAACCTCAAGATACCGAAATTACGCTGTTTAAGGCGAGTTCGAGTTATTATCTTTCGGCTCAAATTATTTTTTCAATGTTACAACAATTCTTCTGTTTGGTTCTTCACCAACGCTTTTTGTCTTAACATATTTATGATTCTGCAAAGCTGCGTGAATAATTCTTCTTTCGTATGGGTTCATAGGCTCTAATGACATATCTTTTCTGTATTTTACGGCCTTGTTTGCCATACTGTTTGCAAGCTTCTTCAAAGTTTCTTCACGTCTTGCACGGTAGTTTTCTGTGTCTACTGTAATTCTGCAATAGTCATCTCCGTGTCTGTCCTTGTTAACATAAAGGTTTACAAGGTACTGAATGGCGTCTATTGTATCACCACGTCTGCCTATTACAACGCCTACATCATCGCCGGAAATAATAAGCTTAGCTTCTCCGTCAACGGCGGTAACTGTACAGCTTGTACCCATTTTTGTAACAATATCCTGTACAAAAACTTTTGCCTGTTCAACAGCTTCAGCAGAGTATGTAGATTTTCTTTCAGGACGTTTAACACTTTTTTCATCTTCCAAAACTTCAACCTGTTCAATTTTTTCTTCTTTTTTTGGAGCGGGTTTTTCAACCTTCTTCATAGGAGTAGGTTTTTTAGCTTCTGTAATATCTTCTGCACTAATTGAAATTTTTACATTTTCGATTTTTTCTTCGTCAAAAGATACCCTTACCTTAGCATTTTTGGCACCAAATCCAAACAAGCCCTTTGAACCTTCTTCTACAACATAAACATCAACGTTTTCTCTTGTTGTTTTAAATTCCTGAAGAGCTTTTTCAACAGCCTCATCAACAGTTTTGGCTGTTACTTCAATTCTCCTTGTCATTTTATTATCATCCTTTAAATTTATTTCTTTTTCTTACCGCCATTAGACTTTGCATCAATTACAAGCGGATTTTTCAATTCTTTTTCCAGCATAATGTTTACAATAAACTGCTGAATTATTTTGAATATATTGTTCATAATCCAGTAAAGGCCAATACTTGCAGAAAAACTGAATGCAAAAAATACCGTCATAAGTGGCATAATTTTATTCATAGTCTGCATTGAACCTGCCGCAGGATTATCTTTTTCTTTTTTCTTTTGTTCTTCAGTTTTTTTAGCTTCAGCTTGTCTTAGAGTAAGCCATGACAAAGCATAGGTTGAAAGACCTGCAAGAATAGGGATAAGCCATAAAATGTTTATTTGGCTAATGCTTGGTACTCTGCTAAGGTCCAAACCAAAGAAATCGAAATTAATAAGACCTGACTTAGCTGCAAGAGCAACTTCCATCATATTTCCCTGTATTTCAGGAAATTTTGCCTGAACTTCAGCCAATTTTTCGGCTGAATAACCCAACATATGTGTTATTGGGCTGTAAACTATTCTGTAAAGTATAAAAATTATGGGCAACTGAATAAGCAAAGGCAGGCATCCGCCCATTGGATTGATGTTGTTTTCCTGATACAACTTCATCATTTCTGCACTTTGTTTTTCTTTGTCGTTTTTGTATTTTTCCTGAATTTTTGTAAGTTCCGGCTGTATTGCCTGCATTTTTGTAGTAGATTTTTGCTGTTTCCATGTAAGAGGTAACAAAATTACATTTACAACAAATGTAAAGCCTATAATAGCAAGTCCGTAGTTACCGAAAAAATCATAAAAAAAGTGCAATATAGCGCCGAAAAAACTGTAAATTATATCAAACAAAATAAGTGCCTCCTAAAATAGCAATATAAGTGTCAGGGCACTGGGTCGTAACCGCCTTTATGCCAGGGATGACACTTTAAAATACGCTTTATAAATAAAAATAAACCCCGTGCTGCGCCATATTTTTCCACGGCCTCAATGCAGTACTGAGAGCAGGTGGGGTAAAATCTGCAGCATGGTTTTTTTAACGGTGAGATACACCGTTGATATAATTTTACAATGCTAATTATAAAATTTTTCATTTTAATCTGCCTCACTTATAAGGCTTGATTTTTTTAGTGCCTTTTCCATATGGCTGCATATATCTTTAAAGTCGGCAGTTAAAATATCTGCCCTTGCTACCAAAACCATATAGTATCCATTTGGAATATGTTCCTCGTACAGGCGAAAAGATTCATACATAAGCCTTCTGGCTCTGTTTCGCACAACTGCTTTGCCGATTTTTTTACTCACGGTAAAACCAACTCAATTTTTACTTACTTTCATACTCATATAATAGAGTGTAAAAAACGGTGTTTTAAAAGTTTTACCGCGGTAGTATAATCGTTTAAACAAAGTGTTACGGTTTAGCGACAATGTGTTTTTCATAACTGAAAATTAAGCACAAATCTTAGCGCGACCTTTAGCTCTTCTGCGTGCCAAAACTTTTCTGCCGTTAGCTGTTGACATACGGCTTCTGAAACCATGAACCTTTTTTCTCTGACGTTTCTTAGGTTGATATGTCTGTACCATCCTTGTTTCCTCCTTATTTTATATAGTTAATTACCGCAATGCGGCAATTCTTTGCCATTTTGACAGTGTTACTATTATACAACCATAGTTGCAGTGTTGTCAATAGTTTTTTCAAAATTTTAATAAAAGGTTAATTGTCGGAAGTTATAATAACTTCGCCGTCGTTAATTTCTCTAATTGCCTCAATTACAGGCTTTGTAACTTCTTTTGTTTTATCTTCAGATATTTCTCTGGCTCTTTTAGCTGTTGCTATAACAAGAGAATATCTGCTGTTTGTTTTTTCAATTAGGTTTGTAATTGGTGGGTAAATCATAATCCAAGCTCCTTTTCTGTTTTACTAATCATATTTTTTGTTTTTAAACTTTCACAAGCAAGTATGCTGCGTATTTGTTCGGCAGCTTCTTCCACAGAGTTGTTTACAACTATGTATTCATAATCTTTCATACAAAGAAGTTCTTCTTTTGCGCGGGCAAGTCTTTGAAGAATAACTTCTTCGGTTTCTGTGCCCCTGCCACGAAGGCGTTTTTCAAGCTCTTCCATAGATGGAGGAACTACAAAAATCATAACAGTATCAGGCTCTTTTTCTTTAACCATCATACCGCCTTGTATTTCAATTTCCAGTATTGCATTTATACCTTTGTTTATGTTTTCATAGCAAGGCGCCTTGGGCGTGCCGTAGAATTTGTCAACATATCCTGCGTATTCAAGAAATTCATCATTATCAATCATTTCCTGAAACTGCTGGGGAGTTTTGAAATGATAGTGAATTCCGTCTACTTCATTTGGTCTGGGAGCCCTTGATGTTGCGGAAACTGAAAGAAAAAAATCGTCATAATTTTCTGTAAGGTAGTTGCATATAGTTCCCTTTCCAACTCCTGACGGACCGGATATAACTGCTATAACACCTTTATTCATCGTTTTCACCACCGGTTTTCATTCTGTGGGCAATAGTTTCAGACTGAATTGCACTTAGTATAATATGGTCACTGTCTGCAATTATAACTGACCTTGTCTTTCTGCCACAGCTTGCGTCTATTAGCATACCACGTTCCTTAGATTCCTGAATTATTCTTCTGACAGGGGCCGAGTCGGGGCCTACAATTGCAACTATTCTGTCAGCAGAGACCATATTTCCAAAGCCTATGTTTATAAGTTTCATACCCTGACCTCCTATTCAAGATTCTGTAACTGTTCTCTGACCTTTTCAAGTTCGGATTTTACATTTATAACAATATTTGAAATTTCAAGGTTGTTTGCTTTTGACCCAATTGTATTTGTTTCCCTGTTCATTTCTTGAAGAAGGAAGTCAAGCCTTCTGCCTACTGCATCACCTTTTTCCATAATACGGTCAAATTCTTCAAGGTGACATTTAAGCCTTACAATTTCTTCGTTTACGGAAAGTTTGTCTGCATAAATTGCAGTTTCGGTAAGTAGTCTGTTTTCATCAACTGTTGCGTCGCCGATAAGTTCTTTTATTCTTTCCATAATATTGTTTTTGTGTTCAATTACTGTGTCGGGCGCAAGTACTTCTATTTTTCCGACCTCGGCTTTTATTGTGGATATTCTTGCAACCATATCTGTTGCAAGCTTTTGACCTTCACGTTCACGTGCGGCAAGGAAGCTTGAAAGGGCATCACCGAGAACATCAAGAACACTTTCTTTTATAATTTCTTCGTCTTCTTCGGTGTGCTTTATTTCAAAAATATCATTATGACGTGCAACTGATGAAACACTTATGTCATCCCTTACGTCAAATTTTTCTGCAATAAGCTTAAGGGCTTTTACATAGCTTTGGGCAAGAGCCTCGTTTAAAATTATTTCCTTTGAGTCATCAAGTTCTTTATATATGGTGAGATATACGTCTATTTTGCCACGTTTTATATGTTGCTGAAGAAAATTTTTAATTTCTTCCTCAAGAAAATTGTACATTCTGGGCAATTTAATATTGTAGTCTGCGTATCTGTGGTTAACTGCCTTTATTTCAACGGAAATGTCGTAACTATTAATGGTTTTTTCGCAACGGCCAAAGCCTGTCATACTTCGTATCAAAACCTAAACCTCCCATTTTATAAATAGTATAATAGTATTTTATCATACTTTTTTAAAAAATGAAAGGATTTTTTGAAAAATCTTTAAAAAGCTTGCAATATTTAACATAATTGGTTATAATTAAAAAAATGGGGTTATTATACATTTTTGCAGGAGGGCGGTCCTATGAGTTTGGCAAAAGTTAACAGTATGGGCATAAGCGGAATTGACGGTTATATTGTAACTGTTGAAACTGATTTGTCAAATGGTCTCCCTGCTTTTGACATAGTGGGTTTGCCTGATGCCTCGGTTAAAGAAAGTAAGGAAAGGGTAAGAGCTGCAATTAAAAACAGCAATTATTCTTCACCTACAAAGAGAATCACGGTAAATCTTGCACCTGCAGACAGAAAAAAAGAAGGGGCAGTATATGATTTGCCTATTACGGTTGCTATTTTGGCAGCATCCCAACAAATTAAAGAAGGTGCAACAGACGGTTGTGCATTTTTGGGAGAACTTTCACTTGATGGTAAATTGAGGGGAGTACCCGGAGTTTTACCTATGGTTATTGCTGCCAGGGATAACGGAATCAAAAAAATATTTCTGCCTTTGGAAAATGCAAATGAGGCATCTGTCGTGGAAGGTGTAGAGGTCTTTGGTGCGGGCAATATTTCAGAGATTGTAAAGCATCTTAACCAAGAACTTCTATTAGAATCCACAAAGACGGATATAGAGAAAATATTTGCACAAAATTCATATTATTCAGTAGATTTTTCAGATGTAAAAGGACAAAAGAGTGTAAAAAGGGCAATTGAGGTTGCAGTTGCCGGGGGACACAACATTTTGCTTATAGGAAGTCCCGGTACAGGGAAATCAATGCTTGCACAGAGAATTCCTACAATTTTGCCTGCACTTACATTTGAAGAAGCGCTTGAAACAACAAAAATACATTCTATTGCCGGGGTTATGGAGCCCGGGACATCTCTTGTTACAACAAGGCCTTTTAGAAGTCCTCATCACACGGTTTCTCCAATAGGTTTAATAGGTGGTGGGACAAACCCAAAACCAGGGGAGGTGAGTATTGCCCATAACGGGGTGTTGTTTTTAGATGAGCTTCCTGAATTTCAAAGGCTTGCAATTGAAGTGTTGAGACAGCCACTTGAGGACGGTTATGTAAGTATTACCCGTGCAAATGCAAGTTATACCTACCCTTCAAACTTGTTGCTTGTGGCGTCTATGAATCCTTGCAAGTGCGGATATTACGGGGACCCTAAGCACGAATGTACGTGTACACCGCCACAGATACAAAAATATGTAGGTAAAATAAGCGGACCCATGCTTGACCGTATTGATATACACGTTGAGGTTCCTTCTGTATCATATACAGACTTGTCTGCAGATACGGTAGAGGAATCAAGCGCATCAATAAAGATGCGTGTTGAAAGGGCAAGGAAGATGCAACACGACAGATATGCGAGGGATGGAATATATACCAATTCACAGCTTTCTTCATCGCTTATAAGAAAGTATTGTCCTGTAAGTGATGATATAAAGGCAGTTTTGCGTTCGGCTTTTGATAATCTTGGTTTATCTGCAAGGGCACATGACCGTATACTTAAGGTTGCGAGAACTATTGCAGACTTAGATAGCAGTGATGACATAAATGTTAACCATATTGCAGAAGCTATTCAGTACAGAAGTTTAGACAGAAAGTTTTGGGGAGTGTGAAGATTTGCAACTTAATATAGTTATGGTTGAACCTGAAATCCCTCAAAATACAGGTAATGTAGCACGTACTTGTGCTGCAACAGGGGCAAGGCTCCATCTTGTAAAACCTATGGGATTTGAGATAGACGATAAAAAATTAAAAAGAGCGGGGCTTGATTACT
>JAZSRE010000166.1:0-15682 GCA_045538345.1 Clostridia bacterium | reverse complement strand
CCTGGTAACTATTTTTACAATGGTATCGGCCATGTAACAGTAGATTATGGCAAGGTACTTAAAATTGGTTATAAGGGCATTATTGAAGAAGCAAAATCAGCACTTGAAAAGGTTAGTGCAGGTGATGTTGATGCTTGTTCTAAAATTGCATTTTTAGAGGCAGTTATTGAAAGCTGTGAGGCGGTTATTACTTTTGCAAACAGATATGCCAAGCTTGCACTTGACCAGGCGCAGGCTTGTACAGATGTGGTAAGAAAGAAGGAACTTTTGAAAATTGCAGAAAACTGTTCAAGAGTACCTGCAAATGGTGCGGAAACTTTTTATGAAGCTTGTCAGTCATTTTGGTTTGTGCAGATGCTTGTACAGACAGAATCAAGCGGACATTCGATTTCACCGGGCCGTTTTGACCAGTATATGTACCCATATTTCAAAAAAGATTTTGAAAGCGGTAAAATAACAATGGAATTTGCTCAGGAACTTATAGACTGTATATGGATTAAGCTTAACGATATGAGCAAGGTTCGTGATGCGGCATCTGCGGCAGGGTTTGCGGGTTACAGTATGTTCCAAAACCTTATTGCAGGCGGACAGACCAAGGAAGGGCTTGATGCTACAAACGAGCTTTCGTTTATGTGTATTCAGGCTACAATGCATGTTCTTTTGCCACAGCCTTCATTCTCTGTACGAGTATGGAATGGTTCTCCTCACGAATTTTTAATTAAAGCGGCAGAACTTACAAGAACAGGTGTAGGTTTGCCTGCTTATTACAATGATGAAGTTATAATACCTGCACTTGTACAGCGTGGGCTTACACTTGCAGATGCCAGAGATTACAATATTATCGGTTGTGTAGAACCACAAAAATCAGGTAAAACAGACGGTTGGCACGATGCTGCATTCTTTAATATGTGCAGACCTTTGGAACTTGTTTTTTCAAATGGTGTTGACAATGGTAAACAGATTGGTCCTAAAACAGGGGACGTTACAACCATGACAAGCTTTGATGAATTCTACGGTGCATATAAAACACAGATGGAATATATGATTGAACTTATGGTAAATGCAGACAACGCCATAGACCTTGCACATGCACAACGTTGTCCTCTTCCTTACCTTCCGAGTATGATTGAAGACTGTATCGGCAGAGGAAAAAGCGTACAGGAGGGCGGTGCAGTATACAACTTTACAGGTCCTCAGGGCTTTGGTATTGCTAATATGGCAGACGGTTTGTGGGCAGTTAAAAAGCTTGTTTTTGATGATAAAAAGATTACCATGGATTACCTTAAAAAAGCACTTGAAAATAATTTTGGCAAGGGTAGTGGTAATGCAGAGGCTATTACAAATGCAGTTGCAAAGGAACTTGCAAAAAACGGTGTAGAGGTAACTGAAGATATTATTAAGCAGATTTATAAGACTGCAACTGAAAATTCTGCAGGCGGTGAAGATTACTCAAAGCTTCTTGAAATGATTGACGAGCTTCCTAAATTCGGTAATGACAATGATGAAATAGATTTGTTTGCCCGTGATGTTGCTTATACATACACTCGTCCTGTTGAAAAGTATAAAAACCCACGTGGCGGTACATACCAGGCAGGTCTTTACCCTGTATCTGCAAACGTACCTTTGGGTGCACAAACTGGTGCTACACCTGACGGTCGTTATGCATACACACCGGTTGCAGACGGTGTATCGCCAAGTGCAGGTAAGGATGTAAAAGGACCTACTGCTTCTGCAAACTCTGTTGCAAAGCTTGACCACTTTATTGCATCAAACGGTACTTTGTTTAATATGAAGTTCCATCCATCTGCACTAAAGGGAAGAGAAGGGCTTGAAAACTTTGTTTCTCTTATCAGAGGTTATTTTGACAGAAAGGGTAGCCACGTTCAGTTTAACGTAGTAAGCCGTGAAACTTTGCTTGATGCACAGGCTCACCCTGAAAACTATAAGAGCCTTGTTGTTCGAGTTGCAGGTTACAGTGCTTTGTTTACAACACTTTCAAGGTCGTTGCAGGATGACATTATAAGCCGTACGGAACAATCAACATTTTAATTAGGAAGAATTTAATATGGACTATTTAGATACAAAAGGGAGAATTTTTGATATTCAGAAATTTTCTGTTCACGACGGGCCCGGTATACGCACTATTGTATTTTTAAAGGGGTGCCTTTTTAGATGCAAATGGTGTTGTAATCCTGAATCCCAGTCTTATGAAATTCAACAAATGAATATGGCAGGCAAGCCTAAAACCGTAGGCAGGGATGTAACCGTACGTGAAATTATGGAAGAGGTTGCAAAGGATATGAACTACTACCGTCGTTCAGGCGGTGGGCTTACCCTTTCGGGTGGCGAAAGTCTTTTACAGCCCGAATTTGCAAAGGCACTTTTTATGGCGGCACACGACTATGGCATAAACACAGCCATTGAAAGTACAGGTGCGGTTAATTTTGAAATAATAGAGGATATTCTTCCTCATATTGATTATTTCCTTATGGATATAAAGCACATAAACGCAGAAAAACACAAAGAATTTATCGGTAAGCCAAATGAACTTGTCCTTGAAAACGCTGTGAAGATTGCAAAAAAGGCTAAAAACCTTGTAATAAGGGTGCCTGTAATCCCTACATTTAATGATACGGTTGAGGAAATTGGCGAAATTGCAAAATTTGCAAGCAGCCTTGAAAATGTGAAAAAGATGCACATTTTACCATACCACAGGCTTGGTCTTGACAAGTATGAGGGTATAGGCAGAGATTATTCTTTAAAAAATATTGTTCCACCTGATGACAGTAAAATGGAGGAACTAAAAAAAGTGGCAGAAAGATACGGTATAGAATGCCAGATTGGAGGTTAACCCAATGAATGAGTATAATGAAAAATCAAGAATTATTCAGGAACTTGTACCCGGCAAGCAGATAACTATTGCCCATGTTATAGCAAACCCTGATAAAATTTTATATAAAAAATTGGGACTTGACCCTGCGGTGGATTACAGCAAATCGGCAATTGGTATTGTTACAATTTCGCCTGCGGAAACGGCTATTATAATTGCTGACGTCGCAATTAAAAATTCCGGTGCTGAAATTGGTTTTGTAGACCGTTTTTCAGGCACACTTATTGTAACGGGCACAGTTTCACAGGTGCAGGAGGCGTTGGAATCACTTTGTAATTATTGCAAAAATGTTCTTGGTTTTACTGTTTGTGATGTGACCAAAACATGAAAAAAATAATTCTAA
Organism: Clostridia bacterium; assembly: GCA_045538345.1. Classification (GTDB taxonomy): domain Bacteria; phylum Bacillota; class Clostridia; order Monoglobales; family Firm-18; genus CAZNKU01. Next base: position 12,449 of record JAZSRE010000166.1, on the reverse strand, counting down.
TGGGCAGAGTAGGCTCAGGAAAAACAACATTAACACAGAAATTAAAAAATCTTCCGATGGATTATCTTAAAACTCAGTACATAAATTACCATGATGTTATAATTGATACACCGGGTGAATATGCCGAAACAAAGGGGCTTGGTGCTGCATTGGCTCTTTATTCTTACGAGGCAGACGTTGTGGGGCTTTTGGTATCTGCAACTGAAGATTATTCTTTGTTTCCGCCAAATGTTACATGCCTTGTAAACCGTGATGTTATTGGTATTGTGACACAAATTGACCGCCATGATGCAAAACCGGAAAGGGCAGAGGCATGGCTTAGAAACAGCGGTTGCAAAAAAGTGTTTCACATAAGTTCAAAGGAAGATATTGGCATAAAAGAACTGCTTGAATATTTGGAATAAACATAAAATCTGTGTTTAAGACAAAAACACAGAAAAAACAACAAAAAAACAGAAAAAACTATTGACTTCACAGATTTACTGTGGTAAAATTAAAGTAATGGAATATGTTTAAAAGAATTTACATAAAGGAGATTGGAACAATGGTATCAGAATTCGAGATCAAAAAACAAATTTGTGACATTGGTAAGAGAATTTATGACAGAGGCATGGTTGCTGCAAGTGACGGTAACATTTCTGTTAAGATTTCCGACAATGAATTTTTGTGTACACCAACAGGTGTAAGTAAGGGTTTTATGACTCCTGACTATATCTGTAAGGTTGATGCAAAGGGTAATGTAATTCAGGCAAATGGCAACTTTAAGCCATCTTCTGAAATTAAAATGCATATGCGTGTGTACCAGCAGAGACCTGATGTTAAATCAGTTGTACATGCTCACCCTATTTATGCTACAAGCTTTGCTATTGCAGGCATTCCGCTTACACAGCCAATTATGCCTGAGGCGGTAATTGCATTAGGTTGCGTACCAATTGCTGAATATGGCACACCTTCAACTGAGGAAATTCCTGATGCAGTTGAAAAGTACTTGCCTCATTTTGATGCAGTGCTACTTGCTAACCATGGTGCACTTTCATATTCAGATTCTTTGCTTAGTGCATATCACAAAATGGAATCTTTGGAATTTTATGCAGAGCTTTTGTTTAAAGCTAAACAGCTTGGTGGTCCTAAGGAACTTACTGTTCCGCAGGTTGAAAGACTTTATGATATAAGAAGACAGTTTGGCCTTAGCGGTAAACATCCTGCAAACCTTTGCCCTAACGTTAAGTCAGGTAAGGCAAGTTGCCATACTTGCGGTCTTTGCAACGGCGGTAAGGTAGAAGATGATATTTCTACAATTTCTGATGCCGACTTAATTGCTGCTATAACCAAAAAGGTTATGGACCAGCTTGGCAAATAATTTATAGGGAGATGCCTTTTATGGAGGAAAAATTAATCTCTCAGGTTGTAAAATCTGTTATGGACAGTATGCAAAACAAAAAGGTTACTCTTGATGTTGCAAGAAAGCTTATATATAAGGTAGAACAAAAAGCTAAGGAAATGGGTGTTAAAGCTGTGGTTGCCGTTGCAAATGACGGCGGAAATATTGTGGCAGTTGAATGTATGGACGATTCTTATATAGCAAGCTACGATATTGCAGTTAACAAAGCATTTACCTGTGCGGCACTTAAAATGCCTACTACTACTTTAAAAGAACTTGCACAACCCGGCAAAGACCTTTACGGCATACAGTTTACAAACAACGGACGTATTGTTATATTTGGCGGAGGCGTACCTCTTAAAAATGGCGACCAGACAATTGGAGGCCTTGGGGTAAGCGGAGGCAGTGAAGAGCAGGATACTTTGCTTGCAGAATATGGCGAAAGAGTTTTTCTGGAGGAATTACTCTAATGGATTTTAAAGGTATTAAAACAGTACAAACAAACTGTGATAATTTTAATACATTGATTTATGACTTGATTGAACAAGGGGGATACCTGTGCAGCAAACGGCAGTGCAAGAAGCTTGAGGAGGTTTTAAAACGCACCTCATCACTAAGTGCCGTTATGTATGGCATAGGCGCTGTTAGCACAGGGTGCAGGAAGTTTCTTATCTGTACCGAAAAAATAAATGTGCAGACAGAAGTGCCCATTGTTTACGTCGAGTGTAAATTGGAAAGGAGCTACAATATGGATTTAAATTCACAAAGCATTGAGCAAATTGTAAAGCAGGTTATGGCAGAACTTGGTAATGAATCAGTGTCTTCTGCTCCAAAAGCAGCAGGCGGACCTGTTCCTAAAACCTCAAAGGCTGCTATGCTTACAAAGCTTGAAAATTATGAAATCAAAGAATTTCCAATTCCCGAAATCGGAGATGACGACATTCTTGTAAAGGTTGAAGGTTGCGGTGTGTGCGGTACTGATGCACATGAATTCAAGCGTGACCCATTCAGTCTTATCCCTGTTGTTTTAGGACACGAGGGTACAGGTGAAATTGTTAAAATCGGTAAAAATGTTAAAAAGGACAGTGCAGGCAAACCTCTTGCAATAGGTGATAAGGTTGTAACTTGTATGATATTCAAGGATAACCCTGATATTACAATGTTTGACCTTAACAAGCAGAATGTTGGCGGTGCAGATGTTTACGGACTTCTGCCTGATGATGACATTCACTTAAACGGTTGGTTTGCAGACTATATGGTAATTCGCGGAGGTTCTACAGTATTTAATGTTTCTGACCTTGACTTGGATTCACGAATTTTAATTGAACCATGTGCAGTGCTTATTCACGCAGTTGAAAGAGCAAAAACAACAGGTATTTTAAGATTCAACAGCAGAGTTGTTGTGCAGGGTTGCGGACCTATCGGACTTATCTGTATTGCAATTTTAAGAACTATGGGTGTTGAAAATATTGTTGCTGTTGACGGCAACGAACAGAGATTGGAATTTTCCAAGCTTATGGGTGCTACACAGACAGTTAACTTTATGGAACATAAAGGCATTGAGGCTTTGGAAGCTGCAGTTGTTAACGCATTTGGCGGATATCACGCAGACTTTGCATTCCAGTGCACAGGCTCACCAATAGCTCATGCTAATATTTACAAGTTTATAAGAAGCGGCGGCGGACTTTGCGAGCTTGGTTTCTTTATAAACGGCGGTGATGCTACAATCAACCCGCACTTTGATATTTGTTCTAAGGAAATTACAACTGTTGGTTCATGGGTTTACACACTTCGTGACTATGCTACAACTTTTGATTTCTTAAAGAGAGCAAAGGCAATAGGTATTCCGTTGGAAAAACTTATTACACACAGATTCCCGCTTGACAAGATTAACGAAGCACATGTTACTAACTTGAAGCAGGAAGGCTTAAAAGTTGTTATTATTAATGAATAAAATAAACTAAAATATTTTAAAACAGGAGGAATTTAAAATGGCACAGGAAGCTTTAGGTATGATTGTAACAAGAGGTCTTACAGCTGCAATCGAAGCAGCAGATGCAATGATTAAGGCAGCAGAGGTTGTATTAATCGGCACAGAAAAAATCGGTTCAGGTCTTGTAAGCGTTATGGTACGTGATGATATTGATACAATTAAGGCTGCTACAGAAGCAGGTTCAGTTGCTGCTCAGCGTCTTGGCGAATTGGTAGCTGTACACGTTATCCCTCGTCCACACAATGACGTTGAAAAGATTTTGCCTACTCTATAAGGTAAAGGAGAGTTAAAATGGCTGCTCCAAAAAAAACAACAAGTAAAACAACAAGTAATACTACAACAAAGGTAACAAAATCAACTGAGGTTAAAGCTAAGGTTGAAACAAATATTACAAATAATGTTAAGGAGGAAATAAAAATGGCAATGGAAGCATTGGGAATGGTAGAAACAAGAGGTTTGGTTGCTGCAATTGAAGCAGCTGACGCAATGGTTAAGGCTGCAAACGTAGCACTTGTAGGTACTGAAAAAATCGGTTCAGGACTTGTAAGCGTTATGGTACGTGGTGATGTTGGTGCTGTTAAGTCTGCTGTTGAAGCTGGTGAAGCTGCTGCTCAGCGTCTTGGCGAAATTATCGCTACACACGTTATACCTCGTCCACACAGTGATGTTGAAAAAATTCTTCCATCACTTAAGTAATTTTCAAATTACATATTCTTTGCTTTCGGTCTTCCCACAAGGGAAGACCGAAGAAAAGGATAAGGAGGATTAGTTTTTATGTTAATCGGTAAAGTAGTTGGTAGCGTAGTTGCTACAAGAAAAAACGAAAATTTGGTTGGTAATAAATTTATGATAGTAGAGCTCATTAAGGATATGGGCGAAACAAAGAAGATAGTGGCAATAGATAATATTGGCGCAGGTATTGGTGAGGTTGTTTTGGTTACAACAGGTTCTGCTGCACGCATTGGTTGCGGGGTTGCAAATACACCTGTTGATGCTGCTATTGTTGGCATTGTAGATAATTGCTCTGGAATGGAGATTTGATTATATGACTTTTGAAGAATTAAAAAAGGTCGTGCGTGATGCAGGTGTTGCAGGTTGCGGCGGGGCAGGGTTTCCCTCCTATGCAAAGCTTGACAAACGCGCGGATACTATTATTCTTAACTGTGCAGAATGTGAACCGCTTTTTAAAGTACACAGACAGGTGCTTGAAAAGTATGCTTATGAAATATGCTCTGCACTTGATATGATTGTAAAGGCTTGTGAAGCCGAAAAGTTTGTAATTGCCGTAAAAGGGGAATACAAAGATGCTGTGGAGGCTGTAAAGACAGTTTTGCCACAGTTTAAATGTGGAAAGATATCTTTGTTGCCTGAGGTTTATCCTGCAGGTGATGAGGTTGTAACTATATATGAAGCAACAGGACGTGTTGTTCCTGCCGGTAATATTCCTATTTCCGTAGGTGTTATTGTGTTTAACGTTGAAACTGCACTTAACATTTATAATGCAGTTAATGGAGGCAGTGCAGTTACACACAAGTTTGTAACTGTTGCAGGTGAGGTTAAAAACCCAAAAACTTACTATGTACCTATTGGTACAACTTTTGAACATCTTATTAAATTAAGCGGTGGCACAACGCGAAGCGATGTAACTATTGTAAACGGCGGACCAATGACAGGAATGCTTGCTACAAAATTTGATGTGGTAAAGAAAAATACAAACGGCATACTTGTTTTGCCTGATGATAACCAGGTTGTTCTTAAAAAGCAGGCAAAGACCAATATAAGTGTAATGCGTGCTAAAAGCACTTGTTGTCAGTGCCGTTCCTGTACAGATTTGTGCCCTCGTTATTTGCTTGGCCAACCTATAAAACCAAGTGAATTTATGAAGGCTGTTGCTACGGGTAACGTTTCGGATGCACCTGTACTTGCAGATGCAATGTATTGTGTATCATGCGGTATTTGCGAAATGTATGCTTGCCCACAGGGGCTAAACCCACGTTCGCTTATAGCGGAATTTAAAAATAATATGCGAAGCAAGGGTGTTAAGATTACACCTGTTGAAAATCCTGAGGGCGTAAACCCACACAGAGAACTTAGAAAGGTGCCTATGAAAAGACTTAAGGAAAGACTTGGCCTTACAAAGTATGATACATCCGCACCTATTGTTGAAGATGTAGTTAAGCCAGGCAGGGTGAAGATTATGCTTTCACAGCATATTGGTGCACCTGCAAAGCTTAATGTTAAAAAAGCAGATGCAGTAAAGGTTGGCGATATTTTAGGTATAGCTGATGAAAAAGCTCTTGGTGTTTCCGTACACTGTTCAGTTAACGGAAAAGTACTTGACGCCAATGAGAGTTTTGTAATTATTGATGTAGAATAGGAGTGTTATAAATGGCAAAAGCAATCGGAATGCTTGAGTATATGACGGTTTCCACAGGTATGGAAGCTACCGATTTGATGCTTAAAACCGCAGAGGTAGATTTAATTGAGGCACAAACTGTCTGCCCGGGTAAATACATAGCCTTAATAACAGGGGATTTAAGTGCAGTAAAGGCAGCTATTGAAGCTTCTAAAACAAGATATGAAGCAAAGCTTATAGACACTTTTGTACTTGGTAATCCTCATGAGGATATTTTCCCTGCAATATATGGTACAGCCGGTGTTGAAAACCCATCTGCTTTGGGTATATTGGAAACATATTCGGCGGCATCTATTATAGTTGCTGCAGATATTGCGGCTAAAACATCTTCTGTACAGCTTATTGAGCTTAGAATTGCAAAAGGTATGTGCGGTAAATCATATATGACACTTACTGGTGAGGTTGCGGCAGTAACTGCAGCTATTGAAAGGGCAAAGGCGGAGGTTTCTCCTAAGGGTACTTTCCTTGACAGTTCAGTTATAGCAAGACCTTCAGAAAAATTATGGAAATCCATTGTATAAGGAGCGTAGACAGGCATGATAGATGAAAGATATTTACAGGAACTTGTTGCAAGTGTTGTAAGTTCTATGGACAAAGGAAATACAGAAAATATCAGTGGTAAAAAGCTAAAGGGTGTTTTCGGTTCAATGACAGAGGCACTTACTGCTGTTGATAAGGCTTACAAGGAATTTAGAAACTATACAATAGAACAAAGAGAAAAAATGATTTCCAAAATCCGTGAATTAACACTTAATGAAGCTGAAACTATGGCTAAGTTGGGCGTTGAAGAAACAGGTATGGGAAGAGTAACAGATAAAATTATTAAGCATCAGCTTGTTGCTAACAAAACTCCGGGTACAGAGGACTTAAAACCAGGCGTGTTTACAGGTGACAGAGGGCTTACAGTTGTTGAAATGGCACCTTACGGTGTTATAGGAAGTATTACACCTTCTACAAACCCAAGTGAAACTGTTATTTGTAACTCTATGGGTATGATTGCAGGTGGTAACGGTGTTGTATTTAACCCTCATCCTAACGCCAAGAAAATTGCAAACTACGCAGTTGACCTCGTAAACAGAGCTATTTTGGAAGCGGGCGGTCCTGAAAACCTTGTTGTTTCTGTTGAAAATCCTACAAAGGAATCTTCTGATGAAATGATGGCTTCGCCAATAGTTAAAATGTTGGTTGCAACAGGTGGTCCGGGGGTTGTAAAGGCTTTGCTTTCATCCGGCAAAAAGGCTATCGGTGCAGGTGCCGGTAACCCTCCTGTTATTGTAGACGATACTGTTGATGTTGAAAAAGCTGCAAAGGACATTGTTGCAGGCTCAAGTTTTGATAACAACCTTCCTTGTATTGCTGAAAAAGAATGCTTTGCATTTAGAAATATTGCAGATGATTTGATTAAATATATGACCCAGAACGGGGCTTATCTTTTAAGCGGTGCACAGGTTGACCAGCTTATGAGAGTTTGCCTTGTTGAGAAAAATGGAAAATGGGATATTAATAAAAAATGGGTTGGTAAGGATGCAGGTCTTTTTCTAAAAGAAATTGGCATTGATGCAGACCCAAGACTTATAATTTGTGAAACAGATGAAAACCATCCTTTTGTACAGGTTGAAATGATGATGCCTATTCTTGCAATTGTACGTGTAAATAACATTGACGAAGCTATTGAAATGGCAGTAAGGGCTGAACATGGTTGCAGACATTCTGCACATATTCATTCTAAAAATGTTGACAACCTAACAAAATTTGCAAAAGCGGTTGAAACAACAATTTTTGTAAAAAATGCTCCATCTTATGCAGGTATCGGTGCAGGCGGTGAAGGTTATACAACCTTTACTATTGCAGGTCCAACAGGTGAAGGCTTGACAGCGGCGCATTCGTTTACAAGACAAAGACGTTGTGTGCTTGTGGATGGACTTCATATTGTTTGATAAGGAGAAGGCATAATGAAAGCTTTAGGTTTGTTGGAAGTATTTAGCTTTACGGCGGCGGTTACCGTTGCAGATATATGTGCAAAATCAGGCGGGGTAAAGGTTATTGCCTTTGACAGAAACCGTCCTAAGTCATCAAAGGCTCCTGCTCCTCTTGTAATGGTTGTTAAAATAGAGGGAGATGTGGCAGATGTACGTGCCGCAATTGAAGCAGGTGTACAGTATGCTAAAGAACAGGGCAAGTACCTTGTTCATCATATAATTGCACGTCCCGGTGAATCTGTTGAAAAAATGGGTTACCTTATGGATATAAATAAAGATAAGTTTAACAAAGTTTTGCCAAAGACGTTTTTGGGTGTAAAGGATATTGCTTTACCAAAATCTGCGTGTATTGGTCTTTTAGAGGTTGACGGTCTTGTGGCTTCCATTGTTGGTCTTGATGCTATGGTAAAGGCGGCAAATGTAAGACTTATACATACAGAAAAGCGTCTTGGAGGATGCCTTGTAACATTGATTGTAACAGGTAAAGTAGATGCTGTTACTGCTGCGCTTGAAGCAGGTGTAAAAAGTGCAAACCCTGTGGGTAAGGTGTATAATTACAATGTTATACCAAGACTTCATGAAGAGGTTGGCAAGTTCTTTGACTTTACAGAAGCAGAGAGGTAATTACTATGATAAATGATGCTATGATAGCAGAGGCTGTAAAAAAGGCCATAGCAGAACTTAATAATGATGATAAAAATGAAATAAAAGTAGGTGTTTCTGCAAGACATGTTCATCTTTCTCAGGAAGATTTGGAAACTCTTTTTGGTAAAGGTGCCGAGCTTACAGTTAAAAAACAACTTATGGGCAGAGAATATGCATCTGACCAGCTTGTAACTTTGGTTGGCCCTTCACTTCGTGCTATTGAAAAGGTGCGTGTTTTGGGTCCTGTAAGAAAGCATACACAGGTTGAAATTTCAAGAACTGATACCTTTGTTTTGAAGGTAAGCCCTCCTGTAAGACCATCAGGGGAAGTAGAGGGTTCTGAAAAAATAGTTATTGTAGGGCCTAAGGGGTCTGTATATTTAAAACAGGGCGTTATTATTGCCAACAGACACATTCATCTTACTCCTGAATTTGCTGAAAAACACGGAATTTCGGATAATGATTATGTAGACGTATTGGTTGAAAGTATAAAGCCTACAAAGTTTTTTGATGTACAGGTGCGAATTCGTGATGATTTTAATGTGGAAATGCATATAGATACAGATGATGCAAACTCAGCAGGCATCAAAAATGGTGATAACGTAAAAATTATCAAAAAATAATTACAGGGGTTGTTTTAATGTTTGCAGTTGAAAGACAGAAAAAAATTCTTGAATTACTTTCTGAAAATGGTGCTGTATGGGTAAGCAAACTAGCAGAAGAGCTTGAAGTTACGGAAGAAACTGTAAGACGTGACCTTGAAAAGCTTGAAAATGCGGAATCTTTGGTACGTACACATGGTGGAGCTGTGCCTATTTCCGAAAATAGTCAGGAGCTTTCCTTGGATAAGCGTAAAAATTTAAATACCGAAGCAAAAGCTTTGCTTGCAAAGGAAGCTGTAAAACACATTGTAAACGGTGATACTGTTTTTTTAGATGCATCTACAACAACATACTACATTGCAAAGGAAATTAAAAATCTTAAAAATATAACTGTTGTTACAAATTCTCTGCGTGTTGTAAACGAACTTGCAGGGCTTAAGGACATTAAGGTTATATGCGTAGGCGGTATGGCGGGTGCAAACCAGTCTGTTGTAGGCAGTATGGCGGAAAATAATATTCGCAACCACTATTTTGCAAATAAGTTTTTCTTTAGCGGAAGAGGTATTACCAAAAATGCAATTTTAGATAGCAACGAACAGGAATGTTCAATAAAAATGAATATGATTAAGAATGCAGAAAAGAAGTATTTTGTATTTGATAAATCAAAATATGGCAAGGTGGGTTTTGTAAAAATTGCTCATTTTGAAGATATAGACTGTATCATTACTGAAAAAAACACTTTGGATAATTCTGTTCGTGAAGTATTAAATGAAAAATATGTCAAAATATACGAGGTATAATGCAAAAGTGTAGATTATCATTGTGAAAAATGATAGTTTGCGCTTTTTCTTTTGGTGTATAATGCCAATTGACTTTTATATGGCCGATATTATATAATTAAAATATATCAAAAATTTGAGAGGTTTTTTATGTTAAATAAACTAAAAACAAGCCCAAGGAAAATTCTACTTAATTTAATAGATTTTTGCATTGTTGTATTTTCGTCAATTATTGCCAAATTACTTTTGATGCGTATGGATTTGGTAGATGTTATCTCAGGAAAAGATTTTTGGATTATGAGTTGCATCTTTGCAGTGTCTTCTATTTTATGTATGTGGGTTTTTGGCACATACAGGTATATTTGGAGATTTGTTGATGTAAGAGAGCTCATGGTATGCATTTTTAGTGTAACCTGTGGTTGGGTTATTTCAGGTGTGGGAGTTATTATTTTTGAAATGGGGAATAATTACCCCGAAGTTCATATACTTGTTGCATACATAATTTCATTATTTATGATTATTTTAAGCAGAATAGTGTATAAAACGCTTTATAACTATGCAACCTCAAAGAAAAATGCAGTTGAAAAAAATATAAGAACAATGGTAGTTGGTGCAGGCTATGCAGGGCATATTATTATAAGTGAAATGCTACGTCCTGAAAGTGCTCACCTTCCTGTTGTGGTTGTTGATGACGACATTAACAAAAAGGGAAGATTTATTCATGGCGTTAAGGTAGATGGTGTAGTAGAGGATATACCTTACCTTGCAAAGGAATACAATGTTTCAAAGATAATTGTTGCTATTCCATCTTGTGAAGGTAAAGACAGAAAACGTATTTTGGAATATTGCAAGCAGACAGAATGTGAAACAAATATTTTGCCTTATATGCACGAAATGATTACAGGTAAAACTCTCCTTGGTCAGGCTAAAAAGATTAACCTTGAGGATTTACTTGGAAGAGACCCTATAATGTTTGAACAGGAAGGCGTTAAAAATCTTATTAAAGATAAGGTTTGTCTTGTTACGGGCGGTGGTGGTTCAATAGGTTCTGAACTTTCAAGGCAGATTGCATCCCACAATCCAAAACAGCTTGTTATTGTAGATATATACGAAAACAATGCTTACGAAATTCAGCAGGAGCTTATTCGTAAATATGGTGAAAAGCTTGACCTTCAGGTTAGAATTGCATCTGTAAGAGATTATGATAAAATGAATAAGCTTTTCCAGCAGTTTAAACCTCAGCTTGTTTTCCATGCGGCAGCACACAAGCACGTTCCTTTAATGGAAGACAGCCCAACGGAAGCTATAAAAAATAATATTTTTGGTACATATAATGTTGTCAAGCTTTCGGAAAAATTTGATGTTGAGACCTTTGTGCTTGTTTCTACTGACAAGGCGGTTAACCCTACAAACGTTATGGGTGCAACCAAGCGTTGTTGTGAAATGATTGTTGAGTATATGAAGCAAAAGGCAAAGGGGAATACCGAATTTGTTGCTGTACGTTTTGGTAATGTTTTGGGTTCAAACGGGTCTGTTGTACCTCTTTTTGAGGAACAGATTAAAATGGGCGGTCCTGTTACTGTTACACACCCTGATATTATACGTTACTTTATGACTATTCCTGAGGCTACATCACTTATTTTGCAAGCTGCAAGCTTTGCTCAGGGCGGTGAAATATTTGTACTTGATATGGGTGAGCCTGTTAAGATTTTGAGCCTTGCGGAAAACGTTATACGTATGAGTGGTAAAAGACCTTATGAGGACATTAGAATTGAATTTACAGGTCTTCGTCCGGGTGAAAAGCTTTATGAAGAGCTTTTGATGAGTGAAGAAGGACTTAAGAAAACTGTTAACAACAAAATTTTTATTGGTCAGCAGACAGAGGTTGAAATTGATAAGTTTGAATCTCAGCTTGATGATTTGTACAAGATTGCATATTCAAATGACAATGAAAAGTGTGTTGATACTTTGGCAGAAATTGTTACAACTTTTAAAAGAAACACAAATAAACAAACAGCTTCTGTAAACTAAAATTGATAGGGATGTAAAGGATATTTAAATTACTTTTACATCCTTTTTTTAGGGGGATAATTGTGAAAAAAAGGTTCTGGCTTTTTTTAATACTTACTGTTGTAATTATGGGGGTAATATTTTACCTTTCCTCTCAAAATGCCACAGAGTCATCTGATATGAGCATGGGGTTTATACGCAGGTTTTTGCATAAAAGACTTATTGAGGTTATGTCTGTAGAATCTGCCGAAATGATAGAAAAGGGAATTGAAACCATAGTGCGCAAAAGTGCACATTTCTTTATATATACATGCCTTGGTTTTTGTTCGGCAATGACTTTGTATTATAGTGATAAAGTGAATAAAAAGTGTATATTATTCACATTACCTCTCGTTTTTTGCATATTTTATGCATCTACCGATGAGGTGCATCAGTTGTTTGTCCAGGGCAGGTCAGGGGAGGTAAGAGATGTGCTAATAGACACTGCAGGCAGTATAACGGGTATATTGTTATCAATACTTGTATGTAAAATAGCAAGTATTTTAAAGAAAAAATTATTTATTTTGTTTATAAAAGAACATTAAAATATAATGTTGGTAGTAAATTTACATAAATATATAAAAATAAGTAAAAAAGCTTGCAAA
>JAZSRE010000050.1:0-2915 GCA_045538345.1 Clostridia bacterium | reverse complement strand
TTTATGCCAAACATAATCTGAAGCAATCTGTCCGCATCGTCTTCTTCAAGTTCTCCTATTAAATATGAATAGAAGGCTTCCTGCTCACTATCTGACATCTCATTGTGATAAATATTTGTAGCAGAACCTATACTGTCACCATAGTTATCTAAAATATAGTCACCGTCATATATTAGCTTTCCGTCATTTGCATCCTTAATAACCAAATTCATAACATCTATGGCAATTTCAATAATATCCAGTTGCTTATCGCTTAAATTAAAAAGGAATTTTTCCGTAGTTATTTTTCCTAAAATAGTGTTTATAGTATCCACTGTTTCCTTTTGTTTAGCTGCATCGTATACAATCCATTTTGCATATAGGGTAAAATCATTTGTTACTATTGAAGTAAATTTATAAAGAGAGATAAAGTCGCTTTCCCTATACCAGCCTATGAAATAATATCCATCCCATTCGCCATGGTCAGGTTCCTTTACAGCTTTGCCTGTTTCAACCACTACAGGATCAACGGAAGGTCCTTCACCTGTATCAAATGTTACAGTATAAACCTTTACCCATTTTGCATAAATTGTAGTGTCCTTAGATATACTTGTGCTGAAATCATATTGTGATGAAAGACCGCTGTCCTTATACCAGCCCAGGAATTTGTAGCCGTCTTTTGTTGGCTCTGCAGGTTTTGAGACACTGCTACCCTTTTTAACAGATTGACTGCTTACAGTTGAACCGCCATTTGTATTAAATGTTACTGTATAGTATTTTGTAGTATTTCCGTCTGACGAGCCACCGCCTCCGCCGCCACCAGAAGAAGCTGCTGTCCATTTAGCATACAATGTAATGTTTGCAGTTATTTTTGTATTAAAATCAAATGCGGTTTTCAAAGTACTTTCTTTATACCAACCCGCAAATGTGTAACCTTTTTTTGTAGGATTAGCCGGCTTTGTAACGGTTTTGCCTGATTCAACCTTAACGGAGTCTATTGTATTACCGCCATTTGTGTTGAATGTTACGGTGTACTGTGTTGCAGTTGTGTTGCCTGATGGTTTTTCCTCTTCAACAACAAAGTTTGACATTACAGAAACAAGTTCTGCTCTTGTTATGTTTTCGGTTGCCCTGAACTTTCCGCCTGCCTCTAATGGCATAATTCTGTTTGCAACAACCTTATTTACATAAGGAATAGCCCACGGTGAAACCGTGTCTGTAATTATTTCTGTCATTGATATATCATAAAGACTTGTTACTCGTGTGATGATAGTACAGGTCTGTTCTCTTGTAAGGTAGTCGTTACCCTTAAATGTTCCGTCATCATGACCTGCAATGTATCCTGCTTTTTTAGCAATAGCTACATAATTATAAAACCAATCCTCTTTTTTTACATCTGAAAAATTAAGTTCTTCTGCCTCAGTATACTTAAACACAAGGTTTACAATCTTACAAAGTTCCGCTCTGGTAAGAGGCTTATTCGGACGGAATGTACCGTCTGTATAACCATTGAGTATACCAGCGTTAACAAGCTTATATATAGCTTTTCCGCTTGCTGAATTTCCGTCAACGTCACTAAAGCTAACTTTTGGTGCTTCATTTTTTGTTTCTGTTGTAGTCTTTTCCGTTGTGTCGGTAGGTACAGGTATTGTTTCCACTTTAACATTTGATGATGTGCGTATATCGGAAGCAAAAACACAAACACTCGAAAGCACAACAGCTAAAACTATCAATAAAGAAAGTATCTTTTTCATAAAATTTCCATCCTTTGCTATTTGGTAAAATTGGAACATCGCAAGGATGTTCCAATTTTGTAATTAACCAATTAATTCTCTGATAAATGTAATAACATAATCATTTACTTCAAATTCATATGTGTCATTATCAATCTTACTGTAATACTCACCGTCAAGTTTTCCGTCAAGTATATCTTCTGCCTTATCTTCAATATCTTCCATAGCTTCGTGGTTTAGAACTTTATCAAAGTATTCGTCTGTTGTAAGGTTAATATTTTCAAACATACCATACACCTTATCGCGAATCTTCTGGTAGTCTGCCTCACCAAGCTCTTTGTTATAAAAATCGCTGTTTTTAAATGCATCAAGCATGCCTTCCACAAATTCCGGATACTTTTCTCTCAAAGCTTTTTCTAATGCAGTAATTTTATCATCAACCTTATCATGTACTCCCGGAACTGTTCCGTCCTCTGCATAATCACTTGCAATATCCACAAAAATATTTGCATACTTAAGTACAAGTTCCTGATAATTATTTGTAACTTCTATATATTTTTCTTCACTTAGGTTCTCGTGGTACCAAAGAATTGCATCATCGCTAAGAACAATTATCTTGTACATAAGGTCATAATAATAATCTAAATCATAAATCTTATAACCTGTCTTATCATTAGGTTTAGCATTTGCTGAACCGCTTACCCAAACCTGAGGGTCAAGAAGTTTTACAAGTTCCTGTAGATAAATGTTTTCTGAATAATAATACTTATCTGATGCCTTATCATCTAAAATCTTTGTCAAGCTTTCATGCAACGGAATATATAAATCAGAAATTATATTTACAACAGGTGTAATACCGCAGTCAATCTTTCCTGTTCCACCTGCAACTGCTGTGGCGATTGCTTCATCAATCTGTGCAATCAAATCATTCATTGCGAAATTATAAAGTTCAATTATCTTTTCTTCCGGATAAATTTCAAAAGCTTTCTTGAATTTTTCAGGAATCTTTGAGCCTATAAATTTTTCATAGGTATAGTCTCTTAGAAGTACTTTCTTCAATCCTTCTGCTATAAACACTGTATCAGCATGAACTTCAAACTGTTCATCATTTATAAGCTGATATACAAGTTTATCAAGTTCATCCTTGTAAACATCGTTGATAATTTCGTCAACTAACGCATCACGTTCATCCGGATGGTTTCC
>JAZSRE010000125.1:0-15350 GCA_045538345.1 Clostridia bacterium | reverse complement strand
TATTCATGAAGAAAAAGGCAACGTTATCTGTGTAATGAAGGGCGACAGACATCTTTTTGATTTAAAATCTGCTATTCGTCTTACAGATACTTCCGAATTCTATATTGAAGACTTCCACGCTCTTCATGGTTTTATCAGCGGTATGATTTCACGCGATTATGACATTACTCATATTTTTATTGACAGTATTACAAAAATTGCAGGTGAGGATTTTGCTGAATTCGATGGTTTTCTATGTAAGCTTGAAAACTTATCAAATAAGTATAATGTAAACTTTACCATTACAGTCAGTGCTCCTGTTGCATCGGCTACTGATGAAATTAAAAAGTATCTTATAACATTATAAAAATCAAAGCTCCGTATCCAAAGGATACGGAGCTTTTTGCTTGATTTTTGTTGTTGTATATATTATAATATACAAGTTGTAAGGAGGTGTATTATGGAAAATTACTGGATATTTTTTGTTGTTTCTTATGGCCTTTTAAAGGGAGTAAGAGAATGTATAAAAAAAGAAGCTCTTAAAATAAGCAGTCTTATGGAAGTTTTGTTTTTTTATATGCTTGTAGGGTTTGTTTTTACACTTCCTGATGCAAAAGATGCCTTTGATTGTGCACCTGTATTGATATTTAAAAGTATGGTAAAGGCTGTTGTGGTATGTGTGGGCTTTTTGATGTCTTTTGTTGCAATCAAGGGACTTCCCATAGGTTTTTACAGTATAATGACTCTTTCTCAGATGATATTTACAACTTTAATAAGCGTTGCATTTTTGGGTGAAGATTTTGGAATATTGAATTTTGTGGCACTTGTTATGGTTATAGGTGGACTTATTCTTTTGAATATAAAAAATCAAGGTAACGATGGCAAGAAAATACGGATTATTATGGTATTTACTGTTTTGGCATACACCTTATGCAATTCAATATCCTCAGTTATGGACAAGGTTCTTACAAAAAATATGACGCCGGGGCAGTTGCAATTCTGGTTTATGTTTTTCAGTGTTATTTTCTATGGAATTATACTTGTTTTGAAAAAGGAAAAAGTTTCTCTAAAGACACTTAAAACAAATTATTGGGTTCCTCTTATGGGATTTATGCTTGTTTTTGGTGATAGGCTACTTTTTATCGCAAATTCATCACCTAAAAGCAAAGTTACGGTTATGACGTTGCTTTTACAATGTTCTGTTGTTGTAACCATCGTACTTGGAAAGCTAATATACAAGGAAAAACAATTTTTGTATAAGTTATTTTGTGCAGGTATAATAATAGCAGGTATAGTGATAGGTAGTTTATAGAAAAATTTATAAAATAAAAATAGTTATAAAATTTTCTATTGAAAAAGAGATAAAATAGTGATATAATAAATAGGTGTTTTTGATACGTTAAAAATTTTTAAAAGATAGAAGGGATTAAAGTGGCAGAAATTAAGGAAAGAAGAGTAGGTACAGTTTCACGAGGTATTCGTTGTCCTATAATCCGTGAGGGCGATGACCTTGCCAAAATAGTGGCAGACAGTGTTTTGGAAGCTGCAGAATATGAAGGTTTTGAACTACGCGATAAAGACGTAATTTCAATTACTGAATCCATTGTCGCAAGAGCGCAGGGCAACTATGCATCAATAGATGATATAGCCGAAGATGTTAAGGCAAAGCTTGGCGGTGAAACAGTAGGTGTTATATTCCCTATCCTTTCACGTAACCGTTTTGCTATATGCTTAAAAGGTATTGCAAAGGCTTGTAAGAAGATTGTTCTTATGCTTAGCTACCCATCAGACGAGGTAGGTAATGAGCTTATCAGTATTGATAAAATTGATGAGGCGGGTGTAAACCCATATTCTGATGTACTTTCGTTGGAACGTTACCGCGACTTGTTTGGTGAAAATAAACACCAGTTTACAGGTGTTGACTATGTAGAATATTATGGTGACTTAATTCGCGAATGCGGAGCAGAAGTTGAAATAGTTTTTGCAAATCAGCCAAAGGCAATTTTGGATTATACCGATTGTATTATAAACTGTGATATACACACAAGAGTTCGCACAAAGCGTATTCTTTTGGGTGCAGGTGCAAAAGTTGTTTGCAGCCTTTCGGATATTATGAATGCTCCTGTTGACGGAAGCGGCTTTAATACAAAATATGGTCTTTTGGGGTCAAATAAATCTACCGAAGATAAGGTTAAACTTTTCCCTAACGACTGTAAGGAACTTGTATTGGATATACAGAAGAAAATTTTTGATGCAACAGGTAAACATGTAGAAGTTATGGTATATGGCGACGGGGCATTTAAGGACCCACAGGGTAAAATTTGGGAGCTTGCAGACCCGGTTGTTTCTCCTGCATATACAGATGGGCTTATCGGCACACCTAACGAACTTAAGCTTAAATACCTTGCAGATAACGATTTTAAAGATTTGTCCGGTGATGAACTTAAAAAAGCTATTTCAGAAAGTATTAAGTCAAAAGATGGCAACCTTGTAGGTAATATGGCTGCTCAGGGGACAACCCCTCGTCAGCTTACTGACCTTATCGGTTCACTTTGCGACCTTACAAGTGGTTCGGGTGATAAGGGTACTCCGGTTGTATTGGTACAGGGTTATTTTGATAACTACACAAATTAATATGCTAAAACAGTATGGGTTTTCCATACTGTTTTTTATTGACAAGATAGGTATATGGGTGTACAATTTGTATGTAAGTACGCACAAAAAGAATACAAAATACAGGTGTATTGTGGTATGGGTGATTAATTATGAAATGGGTAATAGACAGATTTGAAGGCAATTTTGCAGTTGTAGAAAGCGAAGGAGCATACTTTAACATTCCTAAGGATATTGTGCCTTCAGATGCTAAGGAAGGAAGTATACTTGAAATTTCTATTAATGCAGAAGAAACCGAAAAAAAAGAAATTCAATTAAAAAAAAGAATTAAAAAGTTGTTTGGAGAATAAAATGAAAACAGTTCTTGTGACGGGTGCGTCCCGCGGTATTGGCAAGGCCATTGCCACTAAGTTTTATGAAAATGGATACAAGGTAATAATAAATTATAACAATAGTGAAAAAGAGGCTTTGAAGCTTCAGTCTATGTTGCCAGGGTCTGATGTTGTAAAAGCGGATGTTTCCAATGAGGAAGATGTTAAAAGCATGATAGAAACTATTGTTAAAAAGTATGGCACAATAGATGTGCTTGTTAACAATGCCGGTGTGGCACAACAGAAGGTGTTTACCGATATTACAACTGAAGAATGGAATAAAATTATTGGTATAAACTTAAATTCTTTGTACTATACCTGTAAATATGCAGTGCCGTATATGATAAATCGTAAGCAGGGTAAGGTAATAAATATTTCTTCAATGTGGGGAATTACAGGTGCCTCATGTGAGGTTCATTATTCTGCTACAAAGGCGGCAGTTATTGGCTTTACAAAGGCTCTTGCCAAGGAACTTGGTCCTTCGGGCATAACTGTAAATGCAGTTGCACCAGGTATGATAATGACAGATATGTGCAGTGGTTTTGATGAGGAAACAATTAATTTGGTAAAGGAAGAAACTCCACTTGGAAAAACAGGTACCCCTGAAGATGTTGCAAATTCTGTATATTTTCTTGCAAG
Organism: Clostridia bacterium; assembly: GCA_045538345.1. Taxonomy (GTDB): domain Bacteria; phylum Bacillota; class Clostridia; order Monoglobales; family Firm-18; genus CAZNKU01. Next base: position 11,748 of record JAZSRE010000125.1, on the reverse strand, counting down.
CCGTGAGGCGGATTTTATGACAGGTCAGGTGCTTAGCCCTAATGGAGGAATGGTGATATAATTGACTAGGGAAGAAAAATTTGCGCAAATGACCGAAACAAAAATAAGTGTACTTGTGAGCAAAATGGCTATTCCTACAATTATAAGTATGCTTATAGCTACTTTTTATAATATGGCAGATACGTATTTTGTTGGTCAGCTTAATACAAATGCTACTGCGGCGGTAGGTATAGTATTTCCTATTATGACAATAACTCAGGCGTGTGGATTCTTTTTTGGTCATGGGTCGGGGAATTATATATCTAAAAAACTTGGACAACAAAATATGGATGATGCTACAAAAATGGCTTCTACGGCATTTTTCTCTGCACTTGTTTTTGGGGTTCTGTTTATGGCTGTATGTACCGTTTTTCGTACCGATATTGTATACCTTCTTGGTGCTACGGATGCTATTGCACCCTATGCAGTTGACTATATGCAGTTTATACTTATTGGAGCGCCGTTTTATGCTTCATCATTGGTGCTTAACAATCAGTTCCGTTTTCAGGGGAATGCAGTTTATGCTATGGCGGGTATAGCAACAGGTGCTATTTTAAACGTGGTTTTGGACCCGCTATTTATATTTGTATTTGACCTTGGTGTAAAAGGTGCGGCTATTGCAACAGCACTTAGCCAGTTTATAAGCTTGTGTATTTTAATAGCAGGTACGCTAAAATCTTCAAATATAAGTATAAGGTTTAAAAACTTTACTTTTTGCAAGGAATATTATGTGCAGATTTTTAAAGGTGGTGCACCTTCGCTTTTCAGGCAAAGTTTGGGCAGTGTTACCACAATTTCAATGAACTATTCTGCCAAAATTTTCAGTGTTGTAGCGGGTTTTGATAAGGAAGCAGCAATTGCGGCTATGAGTATTGTAGGCAAAATCACTATGTTTGCTTATTCTGTTGTTATTGGGTTTGGTCAGGGCTTCCAGCCTGTTTGCGGATTTAACTACGGGGCTAAAAAGTATGACCGTGTTGTTAAAGCTTTTTGGTTTTCGGTACTTGTTACAACGGTGTTTTTAATTGTGGCAGGTGTGGGGGTATATGCTTTTGCGCCACAGCTGATGGGCTTGTTTAACGACGATATTCCTCAGATAAGGAATCAAGTTATAAATATTGGGGCAACAACACTAAGGTATACCGCAATTACATTTCCGTTGGTTGGCTTTATGTTACTTTCCAATATGATGATGCAAAATCTTACCCTTGCTTTTCGGGCATCTTTTCTTGCTATGGCAAGGCAGGGGATTTTTTACATCCCATGTGTTTTGATTTTGCCATATTTTATAGGGTTTAAGGGAATACAAATGTCCCAGATGGTATCAGATGCAATTTCATTTGTGGTTACTATTATTTTGACTTATGGAGTGTTAAAAAAGCTACGTAAACAAATAGAAAAATAAAAAAACAAGGTATTTTAAATACCTTGTTTTTTTATGTTATTCTTCAATTAGTTTAATAAGCTTTCCTAAAACAGGCTCGAATGTTGCACCGTACCAGTGATTTTCCTCTTCTGCAGTTGCTTTTATACATTCTACTGTGTAATCGGCAGCAATTTTTGCAGCGGTATACGCATCCTTGCCACGAACCAAAGCGCCGGCAAATGCAGATGCGTAAATATCGCCTATGCCGTGGCAACTGTTTGGCAAAAATTTATGTTCGTAATATTTATATTCATTATTTTCAAATACTACAACCCCTGTTTTTCCACTTTCGTATGAAACACCGGTTAGTATAATGTTTTTTGCGCCAAGTGCACGCATTTTTTTAATAAGTTCATCAATATATTCTCTGTCATATTCTTTTTTGTATTCCATATCTGTAAGAAAGCTTGCTTCCGTAATGTTGGGCACAAGGAAATCTGCCTTGCCGCAAAGTGCCTTCATAGCTTCAACAAATTCTTTGTCAAAACCCGGATAAAGATTGCCGTTGTCTGCCATTGCAGGGTCTACAATTTTAATACATTTTTCTTTGCCTGTGGTTTCAAATATATCTGCAACATAGTCTATTTGCTTTGTGCTTCCAAGGTAGCCTGTATAAATTGCATCAAACTTTAAGTTTTCTTTTATCCAATGGTCTTTTATTGAAGGCATATCTTCTGTAAGATCCCTGAATGTATATCCTGAAAAACCTGCTGTATGTGTAGAAAGTACTGCAGATGGTAAAACTGCAGTCTCAATACCGCATGCGGATATTATTGGAAGTGCAACTGTAAGTGAACATTGACCTACACATGAAATATCCTGAATTGTAAGTAATCTTTTATATGACATCTTAAAATCTCCTTTACAAAAGTTTATATTGGTATTATAATTGTAATGTGGTAATAATTAAATATCCAAAAAAGGAGTTTTTTATATAACCAGATGAAAAAGTACTTTGAAATTTACAAAGATATAAAAAATAAAATATTGACAGAGGAATACAAAGCAGGAGAAAAATTGCCATCCAAAAGGATAACTGCCGACAAGTATGGGTGCAGTGTTATAACTGTTGAGACGGCATACGGAATGTTGATTGATGAGGGGTACGTGGAAGCCCGTCAGCGAAGCGGATATTTTGTGTGTAAAATTGACCTTACATATACAGGGGAGGTTAAGGAGCATACAACATTTGATTATATAGAAGATGCCCATATTTCAAATTCCTACGATTTTGAATACTCCCTATGGTTTAAAACTATACGAAAGGTAATTGCTGAAAAAGGGGAACAACTGTTTGTAAAAGCACCTAATATGGGATGTGGTATTCTTAGAAATGCGATTTCTGATTATTTGCACAGATACAGAGGAATGATAGCAAAGCCCCAGAATATTATTATAGGCTCGGGTGCCGAACAATTATATGAAACTGTTGTAAAAATTTTGGGAAGAGACAAAATTTATGGAATTGAAAATCCTTCGTATTCTAAAATTGAAGCGGTTTATAAGGGTTACGGTGCAAAAATAGAAAAGCTTAAAATGGGTAATGACGGTATTGAAAGTAAGGCTCTAAAAAACTGCAAAATTAATGTTTTGCACGTTACTCCGTTTAAAAGTTACCCTACGGATATAACAACATCAATAAATAAAAAACATGAATATTTAAATTGGGCAGCTAATGGAAAGTATGTTGTTGAGGACGACTTTAACAGTGAGTTCTTTAAGCCCGGGCAACCTGTGGAAACTTTGTATTCCATTGATAAAAAGGGGTGCGTTATATATATAAACACTTTTTCTAAAAGCCTTTCTCCGTCAATGCGAATTGGGTATATGATATTACCTGACAAACTTGTTGACATCTATGAAGAAAAACTTGGGGCATTTTCCTGTTCCGTTCCTGTACTTGACCAGTACGTACTGGCAGAATATATTTCAAGCGGTAATTTTGAAAGACACCTGAACAGAATGAGAAGACGTGGAGAACATCTGTAAAAACAGTCGTTTAGACTGTTTTTCTTAACACAAAAAGCCCTCTTAGGGTTCAAGTCCCACCCTGAAAACAAAAAAGAGAATGTCTAATGACATTCTCTTTTTGTGGTGCGGATGAAGACGAAACGTCGCAAAAACAATTTGGGGAATTGTTTTTGCAGTTGAGAGTCCCTTCCAAAGAATACGAGCCAGGGGCGAAGTATGATTTGAATCCGCGATGAAGGGACACGGTTGTTTCACAACCTACTTGCTTGACGACCCAAGCCTTGTGGCTTCGGTACCCGTCTGCGCACCTTTTTGTTAAAAAACAGTCGTATAGACTGTTTTTCTTAACACAAAAAGCCCTCTTAGGGTTCAAGTCCCACCCTGAAAACAAAAAAGAGAATGTCTAATGACATTCTCTTTTTTGTGGTGCGGATGAAGGGACTTGAACCCCCACGTCGAAGACACTAGATCCTAAGTCTAGCGCGTCTGCCAATTCCGCCACATCCGCAAGCGACTAGTAAATAATAACACTAAATTTTTAATTTGTCAATACTTTTTTTGAAAAAAATAAAAATACGGCAAATTCTTTTTGCAAATACTTTGCCGTATTTTGGAAACTCTTTATTTTTGCTTTGATATTTCGTAAATAGCATCTATTGCCTTATCTATATGGGTATTTGTGTTAAAGCAACTTACACTTAGTCTTACAAGACCTTTGGTTGTTCCTAAAGCTTTATGGGCAAGGGGTGAACAGTGCATACCTCCCCTTGTTGCAATATCCAATTTATCAAGCTGGTTGCAAAAAGAAATACTGTCCATATTATCCGAAGAAAAAGCAATTATTCCTACCCGGTTGTCGTTTCCGTACAAGGTTATACCGTCCATATTTAAAAGTCCGTTTTTTAGTCGTTCAGTAAGCTCTTTTTCGTGCATATTTAATGATGCAACGGTGTTTTTTTCTATGAATTTCACACCTTCTGTAAGGCCTGCTATTCCTACAATATTTAAGGTTCCGCTTTCAAACTTGTCGGGTAGAAAGTCAGGCTGATCCGAGCTTTCGGACATAGAGCCTGTTCCACCGTAAATTATTGGAGAAAGGTCCGTGTGTGGGGCAATATAAAGCCCTCCTGTACCCGTGGGGCCCAACAAGGATTTGTGCCCTGCAAAGGCAAGCATATCTATATTATCTCTTTTTACATCAATATCAAGTACACCTGCAGTTTGTGCGGCATCTACAAGAAAAGTAATTCCCTTAGAACGTGCAAAGGCGCCTATTTCTTTAATTGGGTTTATTGTTCCCACAACGTTTGATGCGTGTGTTATTGCTATTAATGCGGTATTTTCCTTTACTGAATTTTTAACACTTTCTAAAGTTACAAACCCTGTTTTATCAGGTGGTGCTATGGTGTATTCACAACCGCTGTTTGCTATGGGACGGTACACCGAATTATGCTCCATTCCGCTTATTACAACGTGCATACCTTTTTTTAAAAAGCCGTTTATTGCTATATTAAGTGCCATAGTGGTATTGAGAGTAAAAATAATATTTCCCGGATTTTCTGAATTGAAAAGATTTGCAATAAGTTCACGGCATTCAAAGGCTTTGTTACTTGCGTTTATAGATAGCTTATGACCACCTCTTCCGGGATTTGCAGAATATTTATCAAGCCACATGTTACATGCTTTAATTACACCGTAAGGTTTTATGAGAGTTGTTGCCGCATTGTCAAGATATATCATTGTGGCAACTCCTTTTTTATAAAGGTTCCGTCAATTTTTTCATAAATACCCTTTACATTAACTCCGTATTCTTCCGACGCTTTTAAAATTTCCAATACTTTTTCGTAGCTTTCTACTTCAAGACAATAGGAACATCCGCCACCGGAAATTTCCGAAGGTGTATGCATAATATTTATTTTTTCACTGTCGTATCTGAATTTATTTTTTATACCTGTTGCAAAGGTAATTGAACTGTATACTATATAATACATTCTGACACCTCCTCATAAACTATAATATGATTAAGGCTCATTGTTTGTTAGTGTAAAATTTTGTCGAAATAGTCTGAAGACCTTGTATATGGCGGTCGTATAAATCGTTTTAGCAGATAAAGACATTCGGGATTTTCGCTTATTTGGGCAATTCCCTCTGCGCATGAAAAGGATGCTTTAAATCCCAATTTGTTTATTACGTCATAAGAATATTCGCTTATTTTACCAAAAGGGTAAGTGAATGCCGTGGGTGATTTGCCGGTTTCCTTTTCAAGCCTGCTTTGCAGAAGGAATAAATCTTGGTAAAGTGTTTTTTGATATTCTTCTACCGTCTCACCTTTTGTTTTCATACACCCCCAACGGGCACCTATACTGTGCATAGAATAGGTGTGGTTTTGAATTTCCACATATCCTGATTTTTGAAGCTCGTCAATTTGTTGCCATGTAAGGTATGAATAATTAGGGTTTGACGGGTCAGACTGAGAAAATTGTTCTGCATATTCCCCAACAACCGATATAACCATTTTCATATTATATTTTTTCATAAGTGGGTAAGCATAATAATAGTTGTTATAATGTCCGTCGTCAAAAGTTAGCATTACGGGTTTTTGAGGAAGAGGTTTATTGTTATACACGTAATCAATAAGGTCTTCTACAACAATTGTTGTAAATCCGTTTTCTTTAAGGTACAAAAGGTCTTCTTCCAAAAGTTCGGGGCTTACTATGTATTTTGAATTTTGAGAGTTGTTTTTTAAAATACTGTGATACATAATTATGGGGACTTTGGTTTTTTCTTCCCTTGGGTATGCTTTGATGATAATAAGGCATAAAGATAATGCAACAATAAAACCTATGATTTTTCTTAATTTCACCACGAAAAACACGCTTTTTCCCCCACTTTATTAAATAACATTATTAAAATATATGTTTTATATTAAAAAAGTATAAGCAAATATAAACAAAATTTGCAAATACACTTGATAATTACGGGAATTTATGGTATTATTTTATAATGTATTGATATACACATAAGGTAGGAGGAAATTATGATTAACGTAGCGGTTTTGGGCTTCGGTACAGTAGGTTCCGGAGTAGTAGAAATTATTAACAACAAAGATTTTTCTAAAAAAACGGGCAAGGACATTAATGTAAAAAAGGTTCTTGATATCCGTACTTTTGATGATAGCCCATATAAGGACCTTATTACATCAGATTTTGAAAGTATTTTAAATGATGATGAAATAAGCGTTGTTTGCGAAACAATGGGTGGGACCAATCCTGCATACGACTTTACAAAGAGAAGCCTCCTTGCAGGTAAAAGTGTGGTTACTTCAAACAAGGAACTTGTTGCAACACACGGTACAGAACTTTTGCAAATTGCAAGAGAAAAAGGCGTATGCTATATGTTTGAAGCAAGCGTAGGCGGAGGTATTCCTATTATAAGACCTTTGGGCAACTGCCTTGCAGCAAATGATATAAACTGGATTATGGGTATCTTAAATGGTACTACAAACTATATTCTTACAAAAATGATTAAAGATGGAGAAGGCTTTGAAGCCGCCCTTGCGGATGCTCAGGCAAAAGGTTATGCCGAAAGAAATCCTGCTGCTGATGTTGAGGGTACTGATGCATGCAGAAAAATTGCTATTCTTGCATCATTAGCTTTCGGTAAATTTATAGATAGCAACAAAATCAGTACAGAAGGTATTACAAACATTTCTCTTGATGATGTGAAAAATGCTCAGAGCATTGGTTATAGCATAAAACTTATCGGTCAGTGCAAAAAAGTAGGAGAAGAGGTTTTTGCAAAGGTTTCACCTGTTATGCTTCCGCCTGATAATGCTCTTTCTGATGTTGAGGGTGTGTTTAATGGTATTCTGGTTAACGGAAGTGCAACAGGGGACGTAATGTTCTACGGTAAGGGTGCAGGTAAATTGCCTACCGCAAGTGCAGTTGTTGCAGACGTTATTGATATTGTAGGACATCAGGGTCTTGGCGCTCCATATTGGGAAGATGGCGGCGTTGTTACAAATGTTAACCCTGATGATACAAAACTGTATGTGAGAGTTTTGGGAAATGATGTTAAATGTGCAGTTTCTGAAATTTTTGGCCATGTACAGGTACTTAAAGATGCAGATGGTGAATACGCATTTGTATCAGAAGCAGGTAAGGAATTTGAACTTAACAAAAAGGCAGATAAACTTAGAGAAAAGCTTGGTGCAGATGCTGTTAAGAACACAATTCAGGTAATATAGTTTATACAAAATTTTAATTGGAGGTAAAGCTGTGGTAACGGTAAAGGTTCCTGCAACAAGTGCAAATATGGGCAGCGGGTTTGACAGTGTCGGCGTTGCACTGCAGCTTTATAATACTGTAAGTGCAGAAGAAACTGACGGTGGTCTTAACATAGAGGTTACTGACGAAAGTGCAAAGTTTATTCCGTTAGATAGACGAAACCTTGTATACAGGGCTATGATGTCGACTTTTGAACGTATAGGATATACACCAAAGGGGCTTCATATTGTGCAGACTAATAATATCCCCGTAACAAGGGGAATGGGAAGCAGCAGTGCCTGTATAGTGGGAGGTATTATGGCTGCCAATAAAATTGGCAACGGTAATATGACAAAGCAGGATGTAATAGACCTTGCTTCGTACCTTGAGGGACATCCTGACAACGTCACACCTGCCGTAACAGGGGGTATGGCGGTTGCGGTGAGAAACAAGGGTATAAAATATCTTAATTTTCCTGTTAATAACGAAAAGCTTTCTTTTGCAGTATACATTCCTAATTTTTCACTACGTACAAAGGTTGCACGTGCGGCGTTGCCGGAACTTTTAAGCTATCGTGATGCAAGCTACAATATTGGACGTGCGGCTTTACTTACAACTGCAATGCTTACAGAAAATTATGACCTTTTGTCAACTGCATTACAGGATAGACTGCACCAGTATTACCGTAAAAGATTGATTGGTGGTTCGTCAAAGGTTTTTTACGAGGCTGAAAAATGCGGTGCAATAGGGACATATATCAGCGGGTCTGGTTCGGCATTGGTTTCTATTGTGAAAAAGGAAAATGAATCACAGTTCTTTGAACAAATGAATAAATATATAACAAATAATTTCAGAAATTGGCAATTTGAATTTGTGCCTGTGGATAACAAGGGTGCGGTTTTTGAATTGTAAATATGGTTTTGAAATTTTATGAGGGAGAGATATAAATGAGTTTAATTGTACAAAAGTTTGGAGGAAGCTCTGTTGCCGATGCACAGAAGGTAGAAAATGTTGCCAGACGTGTAACAGACACCTACAAGGAAGGTAATTCCGTTGTGGTAGTTGTTTCTGCCCAGGGGGATACAACAGACGACTTTCTTGACAAGGCTGCAGAAATAAACGATGCACCTTCAAAAAGAGAAATGGACGTGCTTTTGTCAGCAGGTGAACAAATTTCAATGTCGTTGCTTGCAATGGCAATAGAAAAGCTTGGTTACCCTGTAATTTCACTTACAGGCTGGCAGGCAGGCATCAAAACAACAAGTGCATACAGTTATGCAAGAATCCGCACTATTGATACAGAACGTTTGGAACGAGAACTTGATATGAAGAGAATTGTTATTGTTGCAGGCTTCCAGGGTATCAACAAATATGATGATATTACAACATTGGGACGTGGCGGTAGTGATACAACAGCTGTTGCATTGGCTGCAGCACTTCATGCAGATAAGTGTGAAATTTACACAGACGTAGATGGCGTATACACTGCAGACCCAAGAATAGTTCCGAATGCACAGAAACTTACAGATGTTTCCTATGACGAAATGTTGGAACTTGCCAGTCTTGGTGCAAATGTACTTCATAACAGATCAGTAGAACTTGCACTTAAATATAATGTAAAACTTGAAGTTAAATCAAGTTTTGAAAGAGTAGAAGGTACAGTAGTTAAGGAGGTAAAAAACGTGGAGAAGATGATAGTTAGAGGTGTAACAAGAGATAATGATGTTGCACGTATTTCAATAGTAGGTATAGACAATACACCTGGCAAGGCTTTTAAGGTGTTCTCAATCCTTGCAAAGTCAGGCATAAATGTTGATATAATTTTGCAGTCAATCGGCAGAAACGATACTAAGGATATTTCTTTTACAGTTACAGAAAAGCAACTTGATACAGCAGTAAAGGTTATTAATGAAAATCTTGATGTTATTGGTGCAGAATCTGTTGAATTCAACAAAGAAGTTTCAAAGGTTTCTATTGTTGGTGCAGGTATGGTAAGTACCCCGGGTGTAGCTTCTAAGATGTTTGAAGCTTTGTATGAAGCTCATATCAATATTAATATGATTTCTACATCTGAAACAAAAGTTTCTGTACTTATTGACCGTGTAGATGCTGAAAATGCTGTTCGTGCTATTCACGATAAATTTATGAACCATGAATCAAGATAAGATAGAAGGAAGAAATCCTGTTACGGAAGCAATAAAGGCAGGTCGCGAAATTGATAAATTGCTTGTTTCCGCAAAGGAAGGAAGTATTAAAAAAATAGTTGCTATGGCAAAAGAACGCGGCATAGTAGTACAGGAGGTTGTAAAGTCAAAGCTTGACGAACTTTCTGATACAGGTGCACATCAGGGGGTTATAGCTCTTGTTGCTGCGCACAGTTATGCTGCGGTTGAGGATATTTTAAAGCGTGCAGAGGATAAAGGGGAAAGTCCGTTTATAATTATTCTGGACGAAATTACCGACCCTCACAACCTTGGCTCTATCCTTCGTACTGCAAATGCAGTAGGTGCACATGGCATAATTATTCCAAAACGCAGAAGCGTAGGTCTTAGCAGTGTAGTTGCAAAAACATCTGCAGGGGCTATGGAATATACTCCTGTTGCAAGGGTTACAAACCTTGCCCAGACCATAGATGCCTTGAAAGAAAAAGGAATATGGTTTTTTGCTACTCATCAGGATGCAAAACAGGACTATACTCAGGTTGACTATAAGGGTGGTATAGGTATTGTTATAGGAAGTGAAGGAAGCGGGGTAAGCCGTATTGTTGCCGAAAAGTGCGACTTTTTAATAAGTATACCTATGAAGGGTGAAATAAATTCACTTAATGCCTCTGTTGCGGCGGGGGTTATAATGTACGAGGCTTTAAGACAAAGGGGGTAATGACTATGAAGGCAGTTATTACAGTAATCGGTCACGATAAAGTTGGCATTATTGCAAGAGTTTCTGCACTACTTTCTGAAAGTAATGTAAACATTCTTGATATTACACAGACAATTATGCAGGACATCTTTACAATGGTAATGATTACAGATGTTGCAAATGTAAATATTAAGTTTACAGAACTTGTGGACAAACTTGCAAATTTAGGCAAGGAAATGGGAGTTGAAATAAGATGTCAGCATGAGGATATCTTCAATTCCATGCATAAGATTTAGGAGCTGTCATTATGATAAATTACAATGAAATTATGGAAACTATCAAGATGATAAGTGAAGAAAATCTTGATATCCGTACAATTACAATGGGTATTTCACTTATGGATTGCATCGACAGTGATATACATAAACTGTGTGATAATATCTATGATAAAATTACAAAAAGTGCCGAAAATCTTGTTTCAACAGGGGAAGATATTGAACATAAATATGGCATTCCTATTATAAACAAACGTATTTCCGTAACACCAATTTCTTTGGTGGGGGGGTCTTGCAAAAATGCAGATAATTACGTTGAAATTGCAAAAACTTTAGACAGGGCTGCAAAGACAACGGGGGTAAACTTTATTGGCGGTTTTTCTGCCTTGGTACAAAAAGGATATACTCCCGGTGATAAAAAGCTCATTTCGTCAATACCTCAGGCGTTGGCGGAAACAGAAAGAGTTTGCTCATCTGTTAATGTGGGCTCTACAAAAGCAGGTATAGATATGGATGCGGTTTACGAGATGGGTAAAATTATTAAAAAAACTGCGGAACTTACAAAAGACACAAAGGGTTTTGGTTGTGCAAAACTTGTGGTATTTTGTAATGCGGTTGAGGATAACCCATTTATGGCAGGTGCATTCCATGGTGTTGGTGAGGCAGATAGGGTTATAAACGTAGGCGTTTCAGGACCCGGTGTTGTTAAAAAGGCGTTGGAAACTGTACGCGGCGAAAACTTTAGCGTAGTTGCAGATACTATAAAGAAAACTGCATTCAAAATTACCCGTATGGGTCAGTTGGTTGCACGTGAAGCGTCAGAACGGCTTAATGTGCCATTTGGTATAGTTGACTTGTCTTTAGCTCCTACACCTGCAATAGGAGATAGTGTTGCTCATATTCTTGAGGAAAT
>JAZSRE010000177.1:0-11730 GCA_045538345.1 Clostridia bacterium | reverse complement strand
AGCCGTGAAGAAATCACTTGCAGGGGACATAAGATGAGCAAGGAGCTTTTCAGCTCCCTCTCTTTTTATGCACTTTTGATATATATCTATAAATTCCTGTTTGAAGTCCATAATTACTTCACCACTATATTAATAAGTTTTTTGGGAATTGCAATAACCTTGACAACCTGTTTTCCGTCAATCAATTCTTTGATTTTTTCGTTTGCCAAAGCCACTTCCTGCATCTGCTGGGGATTAAGGTCTGCGGAAATCATCATCTTATCACGGATTTTTCCGTTAATCTGAACAACAACCTCAACCTCATCATCAACAGTTTTTGCTTCGTCATATACAGGCCAGCTTGTAGCAGATAAAGCACCCTCAAAGCCTGCAATTTGCCACATTTCTTCTGTTATATGGGGTGCAACAGGATTTAGCAAAGTAATGAATGTTTTAAATTCAGCCTTGTTAATTTTACCAACCTTCATAACGTCATTTATAAATGCCATTAGTGTAGCAATACCTGTATTAAATTTCATTCTGTTGTAGTCATCAGTCACCTTTTTAATTGTCTTATGAAGTGATGTTTCAAGTTCTTTTGAATACTCATCACCATCAACAAGAATATTCTGCAAGTTCCATACTCTTTCAAGGAATTTATAGCAACCTTTAACACCGTTCATAGACCAAGGTGTAGCCTGGTCAAATGCACCGATAAACATTTCATAAGTTCTAAAAGTATCTGCACCATATTCATCAACAACGTCATCAGGGTTAATAACATTGCCTCTTGATTTTGACATTTTTTCGCCGTTTTCACCCAAAATCATACCATGAGAAGTTCTCTTTTGGTAAGGTTCTTTTGTTGGAACTACGCCGATATCATAAAGGAATTTATGCCAAAATCTTGAATAAAGCAAATGAAGTGTTGTATGCTCCATACCGCCGTTATACCAGTCAATAGGCAACCAATATTTAAGCTCTTCCATTCCTGCAACAAAATCAGAATTATTTGGGTCAATGTATCTTAAGAAATACCATGATGAACCTGCCCACTGTGGCATTGTATCAGTTTCTCTTTCCGCCTTACCACCACACTTTGGACATGTGGTTTCAACCCAATCTCTGATTTTAACCAACGGTGATTCACCAGATTCACCAGGCTCAAAGTTTTCTGTATCAGGCAACTGCAATGGTAATTCACTTTCAGGAACTGCTACCCAACCACATTTTGGACAGTTAACCAACGGAATTGGTTCTCCCCAATAACGCTGACGTGAAAATACCCAGTCACGAAGTTTGTAATTAACTTTACGAGTACCGATACCTTCTTTTTCAAGATAGTCTATAATAGCTTTTTTAGCCTCGCTAACCTGCATACCTGTAAGGAAGCCTGAATTTACCATAACGCCCGTTTCAACATCTGTAAATGCTTCTTTTTGAACGTCTTCACCGCCACCTACAACTTCAATTATAGGCATATCAAATTTCTTGGCAAATTCCCAGTCACGAGTATCATGAGCAGGTACAGCCATAATTGCACCTGTACCATAAGTTACAAGTACATAGTCAGAAATCCAGATTGGAATTTCAGCATCATTAACAGGGTCAATAGCCTTAAGGCCTTTTAGCATAACACCTGTTTTGTTTTTATCAAGTTCAGCTCTTTCAAAATCACTTTTCTTAGCTGCCTCTGTTTTATATGCTTCAACTTCAGCATAATTTTCTATCATATCCTTGTATTTTTCAACATAAGGATGTTCAGGTGCCAATACCATATATGTAGCACCAAAAAGTGTATCTGGACGGGTAGTATAAACACGGATTTTATCATCTGTACCTTTAATTTTAAAGTCTACTTCTGCACCTTCGCTTCTGCCAATCCAATTTGTCTGCTGAACTTTAACTCGTTCAATGTAATCAAGACCATCAAGGTCATCAATAAGACGCTGTGCATATTCAGTAATTTTAAGCATCCACTGACTTTTTTCTTTTTGAACAACTTCACTTCCGCAACGTTCACAAACACCGTTTACAACTTCTTCGTTTGCAAGACCCACCTTACAACCTGTACAGAAATTTATAGGCATTTTTGTTTTGTAAGCAAGGCCTTTTTCGAAAAGTTTAAGGAAAATCCACTGTGTCCATTTGTAGTAATTAGGGTCAGTAGTATTAACTTCCCTTGACCAGTCAAAGCCAAAGCCAAGCATTTTTAACTGACGTTTAAAGTTTTCAATGTTCTTTTCTGTTACTATTGCAGGATGAACTTTGTTTTTAATTGCAAAGTTTTCAGTTGGCAAACCAAAAGCATCCCAACCCATAGGGAACAAAACATTGTAACCTTCAAGACGTTTTTTACGTGTAATAATATCAATTGCAGTATAACCTCTTGGGTGTCCAACATGCAAACCATGTCCTGACGGATATGGAAATTCTACAAGACCATAAAACTTAGGTTTTGATTTATCTGTGTTTGAAGCTTCAAAAGTTTTATTATCATCCCAATACTTTTGCCACTTTTTTTCTATTGATTTAAAATCGTACTTGCTCATATTAAAAACCTCCAATTAATCCAAAAATTCACTTATATCAACTTTTTTACCGTCCGACCATAAATGTTCAAGATTATAAAATTCTCTGGTTTCACCGCAAAAAATGTGAACAATAACATCTTTATAATCAAGCAAAATCCACTCGGCAGAACCATAACCTTCTTTGTGATATCCTACTTCGTGTTCAATATCACTGCCAAGCTGAAATTCAACTTCGTCAGCCAGCGCCTTAACCTGAGTTGTAGATGAGCCTGTACAAACCACAAAATAGTCTGCAATCTGGCTAAGTTCACAAATATCTATAACTTCAATTTTTATGGCCTTCTTATCATCAAGAGCCTTTACAATTTTTTTAACCATTTCTTTACTCATACATTTACTCCCTTTGCAATTAAGTAATTTCTAGCATTTATAGTTTCACTATGTAACATTTTACCTGCATTTAATTGTTTATTGACATTATAATTCAAAATCTTAAGCATTGCCAAATCAATATTTTCATAAGCAAGCTTTCTCATTTCGTCAATAATATCATAATTTCTGTTAGGTTCTATAACATCTGCAATAAAAATTATTTTTTCAAAAAGTGTCATGTCCGCTTTTCCGGTTGTGTGCCAGTATATTGCATCAAAAATCTCTTTATCTTCTATACCAAAAATCTCTTTGGCATAATAAGCACCCAAAGGTGCGTGAATAAGTTTATGTTCATTTCTGGTAACAAAATCAAGTTCACAACCAAGTTCATCACACAAACGAAGCATTTCTTCCAATGGCAGATTTTTAACACAATCGTGCATAAGACCTGCAAGTTCCGCTTTTTCAACATCAAGCCCGTAATGTTTAGCAAGCTCTATTGCGGTTTTTTGAACTCCTTTGCTATGAATAAATCTTGATTCTTTAGTCATTTTCTTTATACACTGTTCAATTTCACTGATATTCACTTATTCTTCCTCCGTGTATAATTTATGTTTGAATATATATTCCGCAACCTTTTGTGGTACTAAATTACTGAAATCCATTTTATTTTTAATAGCATTTCTTATATCCGTAGATGAAACATCATATTCATCAATATGGCAAATAATTATATTGGCGCCGTACTTATTGCGGTATTCATCTGCAACTTTATCAATGTCAGTACATTCCCTGTCTACAACAACTATTTGCAACATTTCAAATAGTTTTAAAGGTTCCTTCCACTCCATAAAAGCTACAAGAGAATCTGCACCAATAATATAGAATATTTCATCATTTTTATAAATTTTTTTTATTTCCGACATAGTATCTACCGCGTAGGATACATTATCAGTCTTAACTTCTATATCTGAAACATCAAAAATTCCTTCAACTGCTATTTTAACCATATTATATCTATGGTTTTTATGGACAAAATCACTGTTATCTTTATGTGGAGCAATACAAGTAGGAATAAAAATAACATTGTCAAGACATAATTTTTCTTTAACCTTTTGTGCTAAATAAATATGTCCGTTGTGAACAGGGTTAAAGGAACCTCCCAAAATACCTATTCTACTCATCTATATCACCTTTAATCATATCAGGTCTTTTTTGCTTTGTGCGGATTAAAGATTGTTCCTGACGCCACTTTTCAATATTAGCGTGATGCCCGCTAAGTAACACCTCTGGTACTTCCCTGCCCATAAAAACAGGTGGTCTTGTATACTGCGGATATTCAAGTTTTCCGTTAAAATGAGATTCGTCCGAAAAACATTCTTCATTTGAAAGTACACCGGGCACCATTCTGCTTACACAATCACAAACAACAAGAGCAGGCAATTCTCCACCTGTAAGAACATAATCGCCAACAGAAAGTTCTTCATCCACTATTTCTTCAATGATTCGCTCATCAACGCCTTCATAATGACCGCATAAAATAACAATATGTTTTTTTTCTAAATATTCTTTTGCAATTTGCTGATTAAAAACTCTCCCCTGAGGAGACATATATATAACATAAGGTTTTTCATCATATTTTTCCGCAACCGCCTTATATGCCCTGTATATCGGCCCTGGTTGCATAACCATACCGTTTCCACCGCCGTATGGATAATCGTCTACTCGATTATGCTTATTTTCTGCAAAATCCCTTATATTAGTACAATTTATGTTAATAATGCCTGATTTTCGTGCACGCCCGATAATGCTTTCATCAAGTACACTTTCCATCATTTCAGGAAATAATGTAAGAATATCAATTGTCATCTTCCATCAATCCTTCCAACATATTTACAGACATTTTATTATTTTCAATATCAACGTGTTTAATTACCGAATCAATTGCCGGAATCAAAATATCTTTGCCTTCCTTACGCTGGATAACATACACATTATTAGCCCCGGTTTCAATCCAGTCGCTAATTTTGCCTATATACTTTTCGTCGTCATATACATCAAGTCCAATAATATCTTTAATGTAATATACGCCTTCAGGCAAAGGTGGCATTTCATCTTCCTGTGCATACAAAACAGTATTTTTAAGTTTTTCGGCTTCTTCAACAGAATTTAAACCTTCAAGTTTAAGTAAAAAAAGATTTTTCTGAACTTTTACACTTTCAATTTTATAACTCATATTTTTTACAAAAACTCTGCTAAGATATTCAAAAGTTTCTATGCCGTCACACCAAGGTTCAACCTTAATATGACCTTTAAGACCATGTGTATTTACAATTTTTCCAATTTCAATCTGTGGCATAAAAGCACTTTCCTCCCAAAAATAAAATACCAAATTAAGCAGGAAAAGGGTGAGGAAAAATCCCACCCTAATTTTTATTATAATATATCAACAACAACCTTTTTAGGTGATTGTGTTGTGGCACTGCGAATTACAGTTCTTATAGCCTTGGCAATTCTGCCCTGACGGCCGATTACCTTACCCATATCACCCTCACCAACGCGTAATTCTAAAACAATTAAATCTTCTTTTTCAACAACTGTTACGTTTACTGCATCAGGATTGTCCACTAATGATTTAGCAATAGTTTCTAATAATTCTTTCATTTTAAATTAGCCTTTCCGCCGCCTTGCAATCGGCATTATAATAGGCTCTATGGAATAAGCAAGGTTATTTAGAGCCTATATACACACCAATTTCAATTACATACCGCTTTCTTTAAGAAGTTTCTTAACGATATCTGTTGGCTGAGCACCATTTTTAATCCACTTCTGAGCCTTTTCTGTATCAATGTTGATTGATGCAGGGTCTGTTAGTGGGTTGTAAGTACCGATTTCTTCGATAAATCTGCCATCACGAGGATATCTTGAATCTGCAACTACCACACGGTAAAAAGGAGCCTTTTTAGCACCCATTCTCTTCAAACGAATCTTTACTGCCATTTCTATTTTCACCTCCTAAAAGTTTTCATTTTAATTTATGCAAAAGGAAAATTCATTCCCTTTGGACCACCTTTAAATCTTTTCATCATTTTCTTTGCACCTTTGCTGTTTAGTTGTTTTAACATCTTTTGCATCTGTTCAAACTGCTTAAGCAAAGCATTTACCTGTGCAATATTAGTACCACTGCCGTCAGCTATTCTTCTTTTTCTGCTGGAATTTATGATTGACGGATTAGTACGTTCTTTTTTAGTCATACTTTTTATAATAGCTTCAACTCTGTCAAGCTTTCTTTCATCAATATCGGCGTTTTCCAATGCCCTTGTATCAACACCAGGCATCATACCGATAAGATTTTTTATAGGACCCATCTTCTTAACCTGTTGCATCTGATCAAGAAAATCATTTAAATCAAACTGTTGCTTGCGAAGTTTTTCTTCCATTTCCAAAGCCTGTTTTTCATCAAACATTTGTTCGGCTTTTTCAATAAGTGTCAAAACATCGCCCATGCCCAATATACGTGATGCCATTCTGTCGGGATAAAATGGTTCAAAATCCTCAAATTTTTCACCTGTACAAATAAACTTTATTGGTTTATGAGTAACAGATCGTACTGACAAAGCAGCACCGCCTCTGGCATCACCGTCAAGCTTTGACAAAATAACACCATCAATTTCAAGTTGTTGGTTAAATGTGTCAGCAACCTGGGTAGCATCCTGACCTGTCATTGCATCTACAACAAGCAATGTTTCATGAACCTTAATACTCTCTTTAATATTTCTAAGTTCATTCATAAGTTCTTCATCAATGTGAAGTCTATTAGCTGTATCTATAATAATTATGTCGTTTCCGTATTTTTTAGCATGTTCAATAGCTTTTTTTGAAATATCAACCGGGTTTTTATTACCCTCAATAGTGAAAACAGGAACATCTACCTTACCACCGACAACCTGTAATTGTTGAATTGCCGCGGGACGGTACACGTCGCAGGCAACAAGCAAAGGTCTTCTGCCTTTATCTTTAAACATTTTAACAAGTTTTCCTGCAGTGGTTGTTTTACCTGCACCCTGAAGACCTGTCATCATTATAACAGACGGTGGGTTGTTGGACAGATTGATTTTAGTATTTTCAACCCCCATAAGGTTAACAAGTTCTTCATTTACTATTTTAACAATCTGTTGCCCAGGTGTAAGTGATTCCATAACATCAGCACCACTTGCACGTTCGGTAACAGTTGAAATAAATTCTTTAACAACTTTGAAATTAACATCGGCTTCCAAAAGAGCCAATTTAATTTCTCTCATACCTTCTTTTAAATCAGCAGGTGTAATTTTCCCTTTACCCCTGAGCTTTTTAAATGCACTTTGCAATTTTTCAGTAAGATTATCAAAAGCCAAAGAAAAACACCTACCTTTCGAAATTTATAAGTTGCGCAAGTAGGCACTAAAATTAATCATCAATGCTTTCAAGCAACGTTTTAATGTTTCCAATATGTTCAGTAACCCAAGGTAAAGTTGACGCAGCTTCATTTTCCTGCATCTCATTTATTTCCCCGGAAATGCCGTTTACAGCTTCCATAATTTTATTATGTTTTTCTACAAGATGAAGTTTTTCTTCCATATCTATGAGAATATTTTCAGCTCTTTTAATGTTATCACGCACACCTTGTCTTGTGATGTTAAGGTGTTCACTTATTTCTGCAAGAGACAAATCCTCATTGTAATAAAGGTCTACAACTTCAATTTGTTTTTCTGTAAGAATATTGCGGTAAAAATCAAAAAGCATTATAATATCCAAATTTTTACTCATATCAAAAACTCCTTGTAAAGCAAATTACTTTACATATTATACAACAATAATAAAGTAATGTCAATACCTATTTAATATAAATTTAAATTTTTCACAAAAATCATTGTGCATCTTCATTATCACTTTGCGAAATATAATTTTCAAGATTACCCATATCATTTTCAAGGTCATTCATTGACTTGCCAAACAGTTCCCAATCCCCATTTTGTGAATGTGTTTTTACATTTTTATAGCTTTCTACCGCCTTTTTAATATAAAAATCCAAATCTGCATTTTCGGTGTTTTCGGCAGTTTCTTCAGGCATTTTATAACCAAAAAGTTTTTCAAGACACATTTCAAAAGTTGGTTCTGAAACAACTGTATCGTTGTAAACCATTACAATTCTTGCAATTTGCGGAAGCATACTTTCTCCCTCACCTGAGGTTATATATATTGGTTCTACATAAAGCAAATTCTTCTCTATTGGTATTACCAGCAAATTACCCCTTATAACAGAAGACCCCGAACTTTCCCACAAAGAAATGTCTTTTGACAAATCAGAATCACTGTCTATTCTATTTTCAACCTGGTATGGACCTGAAATATTTTCGGACTGGCTGAAGTTGTATATAACCATCTGTCCATAGTTTTCACCTGTACATTTTGTAGCAACCCAGGATATCATATTATCCTTATTTGCAAGTGTATATGGTATCATCAGCACCAATTCAGGTTCGTTTCCGTCAACAATCATATAGTTGTAATATGGCTTAACAGAATGTGTAACATTTTCTGCAGTTTTTTCATTTGCATAAGACCATACGCCCTTTTTCTGATAAAAATCACGGGCGTCTTTTATATGATATTTTTGCAAAATAGTTGCCTGAACATTAAAAATATCCATAGGATACCTTATATGTTCTTTAATTGAATCAGGCAAATCGGTTTTTTCAAATAATGATGGATAAATTTTGGAATAACTTTTTACAACAGGGTCATTTTTATCTATAATATAAAACTTGGTTGTGCCGTGATAAGCGTCAATAACAACCTTAACTGAATTTCTAATATAATTGTAATTATCTGTATACTGAGAATACGGATAATATTCAGAGGTTGTATATGCATCAATAACCCATTTTAAGCTTCCATCTTCATCAATAATAATAGTTGGGTCGCTATCGTACTTTAAAAATGGTGCAACCTTTTTCACTCTGCTTATTATATTTGTATTAAGCAACATTTTACTGTTAGCAGAAATCTGGTCGGATATAAGCAAATTAAAATCCGCCTCACGTACAGCAAGAATAAGTCTGTTAAATAAGTTAAGTCCTATTCCCGACTTACCCTGATAAAAATACCCCCCTGCATATATGTCATCTGTTTCACCAATTTTGGTTCCAACAATAACATAATCGTTATTGGTTTCTCCGTAATATATTCTTGGTTCAGATATTTTAAGTTCCTCATAATCAGAAGTAACAGGAATATCTTTAACTATAAAATCGGGCTGACCCAAAGAATTTATAGTATTCATTTTATTTATTACAACGCCCATACCATGTGTATAACGCATCTTGGTATTAACATAAGTTTTTGCAGATTTTTCAAGTCTTTCTGTATTAATCTCACGGGCAGCAATTGAAACTGCTGTAGACTCACCATCCAAAGTATAGGTTACAACATCAGTATCGGCAAAAGAATAATACGTTTTTAAACTTTGCAACTGGTTTAGTATGTTTACCGTCTGGTCAAAATCATTAATCCTTATATTATTTATTGTGCCATAATTATCCGCAATTTTCTGTCCGTTTAAATTATGGTTTATTTCATATTCGTATTCTTTAGCATCATTTATTCCGTATGCTTCTCTCGTATAGTTAATATTATTTTGTATATATTGACTTTGAACTGTCATTTCATTTGGGTCAACAACTGTAACATTAACTACACCTGCTGTAATAGAAGTTAATATATAAAGAAGCGGATATGAAAAAACTGCAATTGTAGCAAGTTTAAACTTTTGTTTTAAAATGAACAATGTAGTTATAATAACAACCGCAATAATAATTACAGGTGCAATATTAAAAAACTTAAGCCATACATTAATATCTACAAAATCGGCCCCTACAAAATTATTATTATTTTTAAAAAGAATATCTTCCTTAAAATATTGATATGAAAAAGCTTTAATCAAAAAATAAAGCATAATAAGGAAAAAAGTATGTGATATAACACCTTTTTCCTTTAAAATATTTTTCATATTGTAAAAATCAAATTTCCCATAAAAGAAAATATACATCCCAATAGTTATAAAAATGGTAAAACCAACAAAGAAAGAAAAAGCGTTTGTCAAAGAAATATAAAAAGGTCTTTGGAAAACATAGTAGCCAATATCTTTATTAAAAACAGGGTCATTCAAATCAAAAAACACACTGTTTAAATATGGCATAATTGTTTCGGCAATTGTGTTTGTTGAAACAAAAGAAAAAATCAACCCTACAATAAGGCTGAAAAACAACATATACAACGTCTTTTTCAAAGCCTTAATATTTCTAAAAAAGTTATCAATGGAATATAAATTCAACTTTATTACGAAACTATTTATAAATAAAACTATTCCGAATATCAAAAAAGAAATCAAAAAAGTGAATAATTTGGAATTAAAATCAACAGAAAATACATTTGTAAAATTTGCACCAATTTCAAGATATTCCATATAGTTAATATATATAGTACAAGCCAAAGCAGCAATTAAAGCGGCTATAATACAACTTGTAATGATGCTGATTTTAATTATTGGGTTTTTCATAAATTAATCACTCCATAATTTTATTCAAACATTGCTCTTGCAAATTCTCTTGCATCAAAAGGCTGTAGGTCATCCATCTGCTCCCCTACACCAACAAACCTTACAGGAATATTTTGTTCTGCCTTTATGGCAATTACAATACCACCTTTTGCAGTACCGTCAAGCTTTGTTAAAACAATACCCGTCACATCGGAAACCTCACCAAAATTCTTAGCCTGGCTCAAAGCATTTTGTCCCGTTGTTGCATCCAAAACCAAAAAAGATTCCTTTTGGGCATCGGGTAGTTCCCTGTCAATTATTTTATGGATTTTTGATAACTCATCCATTAAATTTTTCTTATTATGAAGTCTGCCCGCAGTGTCGCAAATTAACACATCACAACCTCTTGCCTTTGTAGCAGATATTGCATCAAAAACAACAGATGCAGGGTCACTTCCCTCCTGTTGTTTTATTATGTCTACTCCAACACGGTCTGCCCATATCTGCAACTGGTCAATAGCAGCTGCCCTAAATGTATCAGCCGCAGCTAAAAGAACCTTCTTACCCTGTTGTTTATACATATTAGCCAATTTTGCAATTGTTGTAGTTTTTCCTACGCCGTTAACACCAATTACCAAAATAACAGATGGTGACGTTTTAATTTCAAAAACATCATCATTTTCGCACAAAATATCACCGATAATTTCCTGAAGTGCATTTTTCAAATTTTCAGCTTCAGTTATTCTATCTTCCCTTGCTTTTTGGCGTAATCTTTCTATAATTTCACTGGAGGTTTCAAAACCAACATCAGACATTATCAAAACTTCTTCCAATTCTTCAAACAAAGCCTCATCAACTTTTTTGAAAATTGATATAACATCCATTGTACGTTCTGATATCTGGTTTCTTGTTTTTGCAAGTCCTTGCTTAAGTTTATCAAAAAGTCCCATATTACAATCCTTTCATCAATCTATCTTCATATCCACAACATCATCAATATTAAGTGAAAGAAGTCTGGATATACCCTGTTCCTGCATTGTAACACCATAAAGGATATTAGCAGCTTCCATAGTACCACGTCTGTGGGTTACCACTATAAACTGTGAATCATTACTAAACTTTTTAAGGTAATCAGCAAATCTGTAAACGTTAACGTCATCAAGAGCTGCCTCAATTTCGTCAAGAACACAGAATGGTGCAGGTCGTACCTTCAAAATAGCAAACAATAACGCTATCGAAACAAAAGCCTGTTCACCACCTGAAAGCTGA
>JAZSRE010000042.1:0-10350 GCA_045538345.1 Clostridia bacterium | reverse complement strand
TTGCATCTACGGATACTTTTATAGAAAAAGATTCTTCAATAAATGACGAAATAGACAAACTTCGACACTCTGCAACAATGGCGTTGTTAAGTCGGAGGCCAAGCCGGTCTTAGGAAGACAAGGTAGAGAGTCAACTCCTTGGCCCACAGAACGACATGGCTACGATCCGACTTGCCCGAGGCGTATATTGCATCTACGGATACTTTTATAGAAAAAGATTCTTCAATAAATGACGAAATAGACAAACTTCGACACTCTGCAACAATGGCGTTGTTTGAGCGCCGTGATGTAATAATAGTTGCAAGTGTAAGTTGTATTTACGGCCTTGGAGACCCTGAGGATTATACTGACCTGGTGGTTTCACTTCGCCCCGGTATGATTAAGGACAGGGATGAGGTTATAGAAAAGCTTATTGAAATTCAGTACGAGCGTAATGACATAAACTTTGTACGCGGTAAATTTCGCGTACGTGGTGATGTTTTGGAAATTTTCCCTGCATCACAGTCTGATAACGCAATCCGTGTGGAATTTTTTGGTGATGAAATTGAAAGAATAACTGAAATAAATGTGCTTACAGGTGAAATTAAAGGTGTTATGAGCCATGCGGCTATTTACCCTAATTCTCACTATGTTACAACGGATAGTAAAATGAAAAGGGCAATAGAAGAAATACGCCGTGAAATGGAACAGTGTGAGGCAAATTTCAAGGCGGAGGATAAGCTTGTTGAGGCACAGAGAATTAAACAGCGTACAAGCTATGATATTGAAATGCTTGAGGAAATTGGTTTTTGTCAGGGGATTGAAAACTATTCAAGAGTTATAAGTGGTAGAAAGCCTGGCTCTGCACCATATACCCTTATGGACTATTTTCCTGATGACTTTTTGCTTGTGGTTGACGAATCTCACGTTACTTTGCCACAGGTACGTGGTATGTACAATGGGGACAGAGCAAGAAAGACATCCCTTGTTGAAAACGGCTTTCGTCTGCCATCTGCTTATGATAACAGACCTCTTAATTTTGAAGAATTTGAGCAGAGAATAAACCAGGCAGTTTTTGTAAGTGCTACACCCGGAGAGTATGAAAAGAGCCTGTCAACACAGGTTGCCCAACAGGTTATACGCCCCACCGGGCTTTTGGACCCTGTGGTGGATGTACGCCCTGTAAGCGGGCAGGTTGATGATTTGTACAGTGAAATTATAAATACTACCGAAAAGGGTGAAAAGGTACTTGTAACCACCCTTACAAAGAAAATGGCAGAGGACCTTACAACATATTTTGAAAATATGGGTGTAAGGGTACGTTACCTGCATTCTGATATTGATACGTTAGAGCGAGCAGAAATTATAAATTCACTACGCATGAATGAGTTTGACGTACTTGTGGGAATTAACCTGTTGAGAGAAGGGCTTGATATTCCCGAAGTTTCCTTAGTTGCAATTTTAGATGCGGATAAGGAAGGTTTTCTTCGTTCTGAAACCTCTCTTATACAGACTATCGGCCGTGCGGCAAGAAATGCAAACGGCAGGGTTATAATGTATGCAGATGTTATGACCGGCAGTATGAAGCGTGCCATTGACGAAACAAACCGCAGGCGTGAAAAGCAACAGAAGTACAATGAGGAAAATGGTATTATACCAAAGACAATTATTAAAAAGGTACACGAAAATATTGAAATTACAAGGGCAGTTGAAACTGAAACTGTGGAAGAATATATAAAGGCAGAAAATATTGCAGGCGAAATAGAAAAGCTTAAAGGACAGATGCAGGCGGCAGCTTACGAGCTTAAGTTTGAGCTTGCGGCAAAGCTTCGTGATAAAATAAGGGAATTGGAGGCGAGGTTAAGTGGCAACAAATAACAATATAGTTATAAAAGGTGCAAGAGAGCACAATTTAAAAAACATAGACGTTACCATACCACGCGACAAACTTGTTGTTATAACGGGGCTTAGCGGGTCGGGAAAATCATCCCTTGCCTTTGACACAATGTATGCGGAGGGGCAGAGGCGTTATGTAGAATCCCTTTCTGCCTATGCAAGGCAGTTTTTAGGGCAGATGGACAAGCCTGATGTTGACAGTA
This sequence comes from Clostridia bacterium, assembly GCA_045538345.1. Taxonomy (GTDB): domain Bacteria; phylum Bacillota; class Clostridia; order Monoglobales; family Firm-18; genus CAZNKU01. The sequence goes on along the minus strand of JAZSRE010000042.1, from coordinate 8,272 downwards.
TTGACGGGCTTTCTCCTGCCATATCAATAGACCAGAAGACTACAAGCAAAAACCCACGTTCAACTGTGGGCACTGTTACGGAAATTTATGATTATCTTCGTCTTTTGTTTGCACGTGTAGGTGTACCTCACTGCCCAAATTGTGGTAAGGTAATTGAGCACCAGACAGTAGACGGAATTGTGGACAAGATTCTTTCACTTCCCGAAAGAACAAAGATGAATATTTTGTCTCCTGTTGTACGTGGCAAAAAGGGTGAGTATGTAAAGCTTTTTGAAAGTGCCAGAAAAAGCGGTTTTGTGCGAGTGCGTGTAGATGGCACAATGTATGAGCTTTCGGAAGATATAAAGCTTGAAAAAAATAAAAAGCATAATATTGAAATTGTAGTAGACCGACTTATTGTAAAAGAAGATATTAAAAAACGACTTACAGATTCCATTGAAACTGCACTAAAACACGGCAACGGTATGGTAATTGTTGAAAATCTTACAGAAAATAAGGAACTTGTTTTTAACCAGAACTGTTCCTGCCCTGACTGTGAAATAAGTATTGACGAATTACAACCACGCAGTTTTTCTTTTAACAATCCATTTGGTGCCTGCCCTGCCTGCACAGGCTTGGGACATCAACTTAAGGTGGATATAAATTTACTTGTTGAGGATTGGGACAAATCCATAAACGAGGGGGTAATAAATGCAAGCGGTTGGAGATTTTCGGAAGATAATATGGCAGGTATGCATTTAAAAGGACTTGCAGATCATTATGGATTTAGCCTTGACACGCCACTTTCACAACTTTCCAAGGAGCATATAAATAAAATATTTTATGGTACGGGAATGGAAAAGGTACGCTTTACTTATGAAAGGCAGTACGGAAACGGTTCATTTCTTGCTCGGTTTGAGGGGGTTGCAAACAACATACGTCGCAGACACGCGGAAACACAGTCCGACTGGATGAAGGCAGAACTTGAAAAATATATGTCTGATACAATCTGTGAGGAATGTAACGGTGCAAGGCTTAAAAAGGAATCACTTGCGGTTACGGTGGCAGATAAAAATATTGATGAAATAACTCATCTTTCCGTAGATGAAGAACTCGAATTTTTCAAAAACCTAAAGCTTAGCCAGAGGGATATGATAATTGGTAAGCAAATTTTAAAGGAAATTACCGAACGACTTACATTCCTTAAAAATGTAGGTCTTGACTACCTTACGCTTGCCCGTTCTTCAGGCACACTGTCAGGTGGTGAGGCACAGAGAATACGCCTTGCTACCCAGATAGGTTCGTACCTTATGGGCGTACTATACATTCTTGACGAGCCAAGTATAGGTCTTCATCAGCGTGATAATGACAAGCTTATAGAAACCTTAAAACAACTTCGTGATTTGGGCAACACCCTTATTGTTGTTGAACACGACGAGGATACAATGTACGCGGCGGACCATATTATAGATATTGGACCCGGTGCGGGTATACACGGGGGACATATTGTTGCACAGGGTACAATAGATGATATTAAAAAGTGTGAAAAGTCTGAAACAGGACTTTACTTAAGTGGTAAAAAGCAGATACCCGTGCCTTTAAAAAGACGTGAGGGGAATGGAAATGTCCTTAAGGTTTTTGGTGCTTGTCAGAACAACCTTAAAAATGTGGATGTAGAGTTTCCGTTAGGCAAGTTTATAGCGGTAACAGGGGTTTCGGGTTCGGGCAAATCTTCACTTATAAACGAGGTGGTGTTTAAACACCTTTCAAACAAGCTAAACCACAGTAAGAAAAAGGTGGGTAGGTTTGAACGTTTTGAGGGTATTGAGTATCTTGACAGCATAATAGACATTGACCAGTCGCCTATTGGAAGAACACCAAGGTCCAACCCTGCAACTTATACAGGATTGTTTTCTGACATTCGTGACCTTTTTGCTACAACAAACGAGGCAAAAATGCGTGGCTACAAAGCGGGGCGTTTTAGTTTTAATGTAAAGGGCGGACGTTGCGAGGCTTGCTCTGGAGACGGTATTATAAATATTGAAATGCACTTTTTGCCTGATATTTATGTGCCTTGTGAGGTGTGTAAGGGCAAAAGGTACAACCGTGAAACTTTAGAGGTTAAGTACAAAGGCAAAAATATTCACGAAGTTTTGGATATGACTGTTGAAGAGGGTGTGAGCTTTTTTGAAAATCATCCTAAAATATACAGAAAATTGCAGACTTTATATGAAGTGGGCTTGGGTTATATAAAAATTGGGCAACCTTCTACCACACTTTCAGGCGGGGAGGCACAAAGAGTTAAGCTTGCAACAGAGCTTTGCAGAAGGAGTACAGGCAAGACTATTTATATTTTAGACGAGCCTACAACAGGACTTCACACTGCAGATGTACACAGACTTATTGATGTGTTGCAAAGGCTTGTGGATGCAGGAAATACGGTTGTGGTTATTGAGCATAACCTTGACGTTATAAAGGTTGCGGACCATATTATAGACATTGGTCCCGAGGGCGGTAACAAGGGCGGAGAAATTGTTGCCTGCGGTACACCTGAGGAGGTTTCCGAAAACAAAAAGTCATATACGGGTATGTATTTAAAGAAGTATCTGGAAAGGAAATAAGATATGAGTAAAATAATGGAGCTTTGTATTCCAACCCTTTTGGGCACGGAAGCCATTGTAGCTAATGAGGTACGTAACTTGGGCTATGAAACAACGGAGGTTGTAGACGGCAGAGTTACCTTTTTGGGTGATGCCCAGGCTATTTGCCTTGCCAATATTAACCTTAGATGTGCAGAGCGTGTAATGGTTAAAATGGCACAGTTTAAGGCAACTACCTTTGAAATGCTTTTTGAAAATGTAAAGGCAATAGAGTGGGAGGAATTTATAGGCAAGGATTGTGCCTTCCCTGTAAAGGGACATTCCTTAAAATCTGCACTTTACAGTGTGCCGGACTGCCAGTCTATTGTAAAAAAGGCAGTTGTAAGCCGTCTTTCGGAAAAATACGGAATAGAGTGGTTTGAGGAAACAGGCCCTCTATACCCAATACAGTTTGCTATAATGAAGGATATTGTTACTGTTTATATAGATACAACGGGGGAAAACCTCTACAAGCGCGGTTACAGACAAAAGGGTGTAGTTGCGCCTATGAGGGAAACTTTAGCCTACGCCATGATAGACATAAGCCGTTGGCAGGGAGACAGACCTTTTGCAGATCCGTTTTGCGGCAGCGGTACTCTGCCCATTGAGGCAGCTATGTTTGCACTTAATATTGCCCCGGGTATGAAGAGAAGCTTTGTTGCGGAAAAATGGAGGGGTCAGGTAGATAAAAAGCTTTGGACCGAGGCAAGGGAAGAGGCACGAGATAATATAATAAAAGATGCAAAGCCTGTTATTTTTGCATCGGATATTTCTGCCAATTGCATTGAAACTGCCAAGCTTAATGCACAGGCGGCAGGGGTTTTGGATTACATAGATTTTAAAGTGTGTGATATGAAGGACGCAAACCTTTTTAATGACAAGGGTGTTATAATTTGCAACCCGCCTTATGGTGAGAGGCTTATGGAGGAAAAGTCTGTGCAAAAGCTTTATCGTGATATGGGTATTAAATTTTCGCAGTTTCCAAATGCAAAAAAATATATACTTACTTCTTACGAAAAGTTTGAAGATTTTTATGGCAAAAAGGCAGATAAAAAGCGAAAGCTTTACAACGGTATGTTAAAATGCAATATATATCAGTATTTTAAAACAGAAAGATAAATGCCCCTTTGGAGGAGTGGTTTTTTGAAGACGGTTTTGGTTGCCTTTAATGCAAGATATTCACATTCGTCTTTGGCATTAAGGTACATAAAAGCAAATAATCCTGAAAAGAATATAGAAATTGCAGAATATACAATAAATGACCAAATTCATTATGCCTATGGTGATTTGTTAAGCCGTAGGGGAGATGTGTATTGTTTTTCTGTGTATATATGGAACCTTGAAATTACAGTTAAGGTGGCACAGATGTTAAAAAAGGCAAATCCCCAAAGCATAATAGTCTTTGGCGGGCCGGAATGCAGTTATTGCCCTAAGGAGCTTTTTGGAAAATACAGTTTTATAGACTATATTTTACGTGGTGAGGGAGAGGTTACAACAGGTAAGCTTATTGAATGTATTGAAAATGATGAAATTCCCAATACAAAAGGAATTGCCACAAGGGATAATATGTCGGCACTTGCGGAAAATGTAGACCTTGACACAATAAAGTTTCCATACCAAAGTTTCAAAGGCCTTGAAAATAAAATTGTATATTTTGAAACATCAAGAGGTTGCCCTTTTAAATGTTCCTACTGCTTGTCAAGTGTGGAGGAAGGCATAAGGTACTTTCCTATGGAGTATGTTAAAAAAGGTTTTGATAAGTTTTTTGAAAACAACATACCCCTTGTTAAGCTTATAGACCGTACATTTAATGCAAATTCTAAGCGTGCGGTTGAAATTGTTGAATACATAATAAACAACTCTAAAAATACTAAAGTGCATTTTGAAATAGACCCGGGTATTTTAACAGATGAACTTGTTGAAATACTGGTAAATGCACCAAGGGACTTATTTCAGCTTGAAATGGGCATACAGTCTGCAAACGAGAAAACTTTGCAGGCGGTAAACAGGAATATACATTTGGATAAAATTGCGGAAAATGTTGCAAAGCTTAAATGTGCAGGGAATATGCATCTGCATCTTGATTTAATTGCAGGGTTGCCTTTTGAGAATTACGAAAGCTTTAAAAATTCATTTAACTATGTGTATTCTATGAAACCTGATATGCTTCAGCTTGGGTTTTTAAAGGTGCTTCACGGCACACCTATACAAAAGCATGGGGATATTGTCTACTGCGATTTTCCGCCTTATGAGGTTTTATCTACCAAGTGGATAAAGGCAGAAGAAATATGCAGACTAAAGCTTGTTGACAAGGCGGTGGATGCGGTAAATAACAGCGGGGCATTTAAACGCACATTATCAAAGCTTGTAAAGGGTAATGCCTTTGAGATTTTTGAAAAAATATCTGTTGTTTTTGATACAAACAAAATTCCGTCAAGATTTGATTTGTATGAAAAAATTTATGATATTTTCGGTGATGATGTATACATAGAACTGTGCCTTGACTTTATTGAAAACAGCCCTAACCGACCTATGCCTTTATTTGCATCAGTTGAATATCCAAATGGCTTTAAAAAGAAATGTATAAATGCTATGGGTGATGTCTTTTCAATGGGAAATGTACGCTTTGAGCCAATAGGCAACAGAGTGTATATGATGGATTATAAGGTTGGACAATTACGGGATATAACAGAAGAATATGAAAAAGTGTTAGCTTGAGCTAACACTTTTTTGTTAAAAAATATCTTTATGTTTATTTAGCGAATTTAAAAGTAACATTCCAAGCAAGCCTGCGGATATTACTTCGCCAATACCTACTGTAAGCATAAGGTATGGTAAGGCATCTGTTACCCCGTATGCGTATACAAGTACAAAGGGAATTATAATTGCATTTGAAATTATTGGAGGTAATGGAGTAAGCCATTTATGCTTTCTGAGGTAGTATGTACCTATGGCACCTATTAAGGTTGCCAGGCTGCCGAAGATTATATCCCATATAACACCGCCAACTAAAATGTTGGAAATAAGGCAACCTATAAACAAACCTGGGATAGCTGCAGGGGTAAAAAACGGAAGTATTGTAAGTGCCTCCGACAAGCGTATTTGTATAGCCCCGCTTGCAAGACCCAACGAGTTTGCTGCAAAGGTAAGCACCACATAAAGTGATGCAATAATTGCCGATTGAGTAATTAGTTTTGATTTTTTCATTTTTTCTCTCCCTTAGTTTTGATTAGCGTGAGGATGGTTTCGAACTCACGTTTTTTATTTATACGCCTTCATTGTTAAAAGGCGGTATAAAGCTTTCTTTGGCAGTTTCACCCTCCTGGATAAAACCCTTTTCAACACCTATATCCACTGCATAGTCTATTAGCTTTTCATATTCCTCATCCGTAACCCTTTGGTTAAGTATGGGATGGTTTGCCACCTGTGGCATAGGTGTATACTGGTTCATAATACTTATAAATATGTTATCCTTATATGTATCATAAAGGTATTTTATAATTTGTTTTGATTCTTCTGTGTGTTGAGGCAAAAGAAGATGCCTTACTATAACTCCCTTTTTCATAATACCATCGTCATAAAAAGCGGGTTTACCAACCTGGCAAAACATTTCTGCCAACGCTTTTTTTGCACAGTCGGTATAGTCGGGTGCATTTGAATATTCCTTTGCAGTTTCTTTGCTATAGTACTTAAAATCGGGCAGATATATGTCTATATAGCCATCAAGCATTTTTAGGGTTTCAACCTTTTCGTAACCGCTTGTGTTGTATACAACGGGGATGTTGAGGTTTTGTACATTTGCAATATCAAGAGCTTTTATGATATCGGGTACAAAGTGAGTAGGAGTAACAAGGTTTATATTGTTTGCCCCCTTGTCTTTAAGTTCAAAGAAAATTTCTGCAAGCCTTTGGGAAGATATTTCCTTTCCGACCTTGCCATCTCGAATACGGGCATTCTGGCAATAAACACAGCCCATATTACAACCGCCGAAAAACACGGTGCCCGACCCTTTTTTTCCTGATATACAAGGTTCTTCCCACATGTGAAGAGATGCCCTTGTAACCAATATTTTATTTGAAGTTTTACAATATCCTTTTGTTTTGTTTCTGTCAACCCTGCAGTTGCGGGGACAGAGCGTACAGTTATTATACATCATATTCGTATTTGATAATTTAACAAATCTGCGGTTTTTGTTAAACAAAATCCCTCTAAATTATGCTTTTATTTTAATATGAAACTTTAAAGATGTCAATAAAATGTGAGATTTTGTCATTTTTTTGTGAGTTTTTCTGTTTTTTTCTTTGAATGTATTGACTTATGTTTAGTTTTGTTGTACAATGTAATCAGAAATAAAGGTGGAGAATTAGGTATGAAAAAACTTTTTGTATGTGATTTTGACGGAACTTTATATAAAAAGAATAATGATAGACTGTATAACGCCGCCTTAAAGGAAATTGAAAGATTAAAGGCATTGGGTAATGAATTTGTAGTTGCATCGGGAAGACCTTTGCATCTTTTAAAACCTTATTTTGAGAATTTTGAAAATATGTTCTTTATCAGTAATGATGGTGCAGTTTTTTCAAAGGGTTTTAACATTTTATACAGTGTACCCCTTGACAAGCAGGCTGTTAAAAACAGCTACCGTAATTATACGGGGGATTTTATTGCATACGGACAGTGTATTACCTATGCAAAGTATAAAAATAAATCAGTTGGGTTTAAGCTTGATGAATTTTTTAACCACCACCTTACAAATATAGGTTGTGTATGTGAAATTCAGGAAAATATTTATAAAATTACTTTTATGGGCAAAGCTCATAAGGCGGATTTTCTTGATGAATGCTGGAACAGTTACGGTGTTACGGAATATGTAACCAAGGGTGTAAGTAAGGGGGAATGTTTAAAGCTTGTACAAAAGGCTTTGGGCTTTACATCAGAAAACACTGTAGTAATTGGTGACGGCGAAAATGACCTTTCCATGATGGAGTATGCAGATGTAAGCTATGCTATGATGAATGCTTCCCCAAAGGTAAAGGCAAGGGCTACAAAAACGGCAGAAAGTGTATTAGATATATTAAGAGGTGAAATGTAATGAAGGTTTTTAATTTTAAAGAAATTGCTAAAAGTGAAAGAATTGACAAGTTAAAGGAAGCTTTGTTTGAATCAAAACCGGAAATAGAATCTTCCCGTGCGGTGCTTCTTACTGAAAGCTATAAGCAAACAGAAGGTATGCCTATTATAAAGAGACGTTCGGCGGCATTTCGCAACATTCTTGAAAAGTTGCCTGTTATTATAAGGCCGAATGAACTTGTTGTAGGAAGTACAACAGTTAAGTCAAGAAGTTGTCAGGTGTTTCCTGAATATTCTTATAAATGGCTTGAGGAAGAATTTGAAACAATTGAAACACGTTCTGCAGACCCATTTGTTATTACCGAAAAGACAAAGGAAGAACTTAGAGAAGTGTTTAAGTACTGGGATGGCAAAACATCAAGCGAACTTGCAACTTCTTATATGACACCCGAGACACTTGATGCTATTGAGCATAACATCTTTACACCTGGTAACTATTTTTACAATGGTATCGGCCATGTAACAGTAGATTATGGCAAGGTACTTAAAATTGGTTATAAGGGCATTATTGAAGAAGCAAAATC
>JAZSRE010000136.1:0-3302 GCA_045538345.1 Clostridia bacterium | reverse complement strand
GATTGATTTTAAATGGGTCCAGCCCTCTCTCGACGCTTTCAACAGAAGCGTAAAAGCTTTTTAAATCTATACACAAATAATATTTATCCATTTTACGCCTCCTTCAATATAATTAAAATAGCAAAAAAGAGCGGCCGAGTGTCATTTTATAACACTCGGCACGAAATTATATATTAGTCAAGAAATACCTTTTTAATAGCTTCAAGATAACCATAGCCGTAAATGTCATCAGGGTGAAGATAACTTGTTTCAGTCCATTCATTCCAGCTGTTTACAGTAATTAGCGGAACAGGAAGTTCAGGATGCTCGTCTATGTATTTTTTAGCATATTCAAAAGCTTTTTGTACGTTTTCAGGAGTATTGTCGGTACAAACATCATCACGGAATTTGTTGTATCTTGGGTTTGAATCCCAACCTACTGAAACGTGAGGATATGCAGTAAGCTTAAGTTCGCTTGCAATTTCATCATATTCCTTAAGTGCATCTTTTACAATTTCAGGATAAGCCCTGTTTGTAGCAGTTAAATCACGGTACTGATAAAGTGAACCGCTGTCAAAACCTGTTTCATTAACAAAATCCTTAATTGTATAGCCTTCACCAAGGTCAAAAGCTGAATAAGGTTTACCTTTAATACACATCTGAAGTTCAAGACCGGGGAAGCCTGCTTCCACAGTTTTCTTTCTAAAATATTCAATAGCGTCTTTAGCCTGTTCAATACCGCCAAGACCGCGTACAAAATCGTTAATACTAAATAGCATATAAACCGGCTTGCCATCTATCTTATAGTACAAAGGATGTTTAAAATATTTTTCAATTGTTCTGTCAACAATGTTTTCGAATATTTCTCTGTCAACCGCACCATCCCAAACAGGAATTCTAAGGTCAGAAATACGCTTATCCCACATAGTATGTGCTACATGGTTTGCCCACATAAGATAAAATTTCATCTTATGATTGTTGCGCGCCTTTAGAAAACCGTTATCAAGACACTGTTCCAAAAAAGGCTTGTTGTCATACCAATACCAGTCATATATAAATACATTTACGCCATGGCTTGTAGCTGCCTCAATTTCCATTTCCATTACATAAGGGTCAGCTTCATTTACATAACCCCAAAGAGGTTTACGAGGCCAAACGTGCCCTTCAAACTTTGGACCCATTTTTTTAACAGTCTGCCATTCACCGTAGCCTTCATCCCAAAAAATTCTTGCCCTTGGCTCGTCCCCTGTATAGGATGGCCATACGTATGCTGCAATGTCGTATTTTTTCATAACTGCCTCCAAAAATTAATTTTTCTACATTATACCATATCTTTTTTAAAATAACAAGGTGCAATTTTCAATTTTTAAGATTTAATTTTACAGTAATCTAAACGGATTACTGTTTTTTATGTATTTAAAGTATAAATTGAAAGAATATTGGCAACTTTTATTCCATCATTTTTGAAAGTCTTTCGTTTACTGCAACCAAAAATTCTTCTGTATCAACTTTCTTTTTATTTGGAAGACTTGACAATGCCTCTAGGTCACCTGTCATAACGCCCTCTTCAATAGTCTGAATTGTAGCCTTTTCAAGCTTGTCGGCAAAATCACACAAATCTGAAAGTCCGTCAAGTTCACCACGTTTTTTTAACGCCCCTGTCCACGCAAACAATGTTGCAACACTGTTTGTAGATGTTTTTTCACCTTTTAGGTGTTTATAATAATGGCGCTGAACTGTACCATGAGCAGCCTCGTATTCGTATACACCTGTTGGTGAAACCAAAACAGATGTCATCATGGCAAGACTTCCGTAAGCGGTAGCTACCATATCACTCATAACATCACCGTCATAGTTTTTACAAGCCCATATATAACCACCGTTTGAACGCACAACACGCGCAACAGCATCATCAATTAATGTGTAAAAATATGTGATTCCCACTTTCTCAAATTTTGCCTTATATTCATTTTCATATATTTCAGCAAAAATATCCTTAAAACGATGGTCATATTTTTTAGAAATTGTATCCTTTGATGAAAACCATACATCTTGCTTTGTGTCAAGTGCATAGTTAAAGCAACATCTTGCAAAGCTTTCAATAGATGTATCCTTATTATGCAAGCCTTGAATTATACCGTCAGAATCAGAAAAATTGTATATTGTCTGGCGAGTTTCGTTGCCGTTTTTATCTGTACACACAAGCTCACACTTACTGTTCTTTTCAACTACCATTTCAGTATTTTTATAAACATCACCATAAGCATGACGGGCAATTGTAATAGGTTTAGTCCATGTAGGAATGTATGGCGTAATACCATTTACAATAATTGGTGCCCTAAAAACAGTACCATCTAAAATTGCACGAATAGTACCATTTGGAGATTTCCACATTTCCTTTAAATCATATTCCTTCATACGGTCTGCATTAGGTGTAATAGTTGCACACTTTACAGCAACACCGTATTTTTTTGTAGCTTCTGCAGAATCTACTGTAACCTGGTCATTTGTCGCATTTCTGTTTTCCAAACCCAAATCGTAATATTCTGTCTTTAAATCAACATATGGAGTAATAAGAATATCCTTAATAGACTTCCATATGATTCGTGTCATTTCATCCCCGTCCATTTCAACAAGGGGTGTTTTCATCTGTATTTTAGACATTAAATCAAGTCCTTTCTATATTATACCCAAGGGTTTTATATTACTAAATTTACATCTGCTCCTTTGTGTAGTTAAGAAGTCCGCCTGCAACAACTATTGCCTTTGCTCTTTCTGAAAGCTCACAAACCACAGGAATTTCAGCGCCGTTTGACTTATTCTTAACAATAAGTTTACCGTCTCCCTTAATTGAATTGATAAGGTTTTCAATTACCAAATCATCATTTTGTGAAATTTTATCATAATCAGCCTCATTTACAAATGTAAGCGGTAAAATGCCTGCATTAATGAGGTTAGAACGATGTATACGAGCAAAAGATTTAACCAAAACAGCCTTAACTCCAAGATAAAGAGGAGCAAGAGCAGCATGTTCTCTTGAAGAACCCTGACCGTAGTTTGAACCACCTACTATAATGCTTTTCCCAAGTTCCTTTGCTCTTTCAGGGAACTGTTCATCACATACTGTAAAGCAGAACTTTGAAATTTCAGGAATATTTGAACGTAGTGGCAAAATCTTTGCCCCCGCAGGCATAATATGGTCTGTTGTAATGTTATCTTCAACCTTAAGTGAACATTTGCAGTCAATTACATCATCAAGTGGTGATGTTTCAGGGAATGGCTTTATGTTTGGTCCGCGAAGAACTTCAACACTATCCATCTCC
>JAZSRE010000079.1:0-1996 GCA_045538345.1 Clostridia bacterium | reverse complement strand
GGGCTTGCCCCCACAGGAGATAAGCTTGATGTAAACGAAATAAAATCATCTGCAGTAATGTCAAAGGTCGTTGACAAAATGGGCCTTACAGGGATATATTCTGTAGATAGTCTTATTTCAAGGATAAATATAACTCCTATTGAAGATAAGGATAAAGTAGCTACAAAAGATGCAAAGCTTGAAGAGGGCGAAGAATACATATATGAGCCAAGCACATTTATAGTTTCTTTTGCAGCAACGAGCGGCGAGGGAGCAGATTTTGCAAGAACTATTCTTGATGAAACATTAGATGTGTATTTTGCAGAATACAGCCAAAAATATGTTAACGTTGCACCTGCAAAAAATGTAATAGAGAATATAGAAAATGAAAATTACGACTATATTGAAATGGTTGAAATGATTGATGCGGGCATTGACGAAACCCTTGCTACTTTGTATCAGCGTATGGACCAGAAGCCTTATTACAGGTCTACAAAAACAGGGGTGTCTTTTAACGACCTGGCTGATGAATTCAGCTATTTAAGGCATGTACGCCTTTCGGCTTTATTTTCAAAAATATACAAGTATCAGATAACAAAAAACAAGACTGTCCTTGTTTCCGACTACACTACAAGAATTGACAACAACAATATTTTAAATGAAAAAGAAACCAGCATTGTAGAGGATACTGTGGCGGTTATTGATGCTTATGTGCAAAAGATGAGGGAGTCGGGAAATACAAACATTACCTATGAATATATACTTGATAATGTTCATGACCGTAATTTGACCGATTCTTACACCCCAGGCGACCAGACTGTAACCTACGACGAGCTTATATATGGTTGGAGAGACCATAATGAAAATAAGGAACATGCCATTATTGATTCGGCTTATTGTCAGTATGTTATTGACACCTTCCAAAAATGTACAGGGGCTTGCGGAAACAGTGAATGCGGTACTTCAACCATGACTTGTACACAGATGCATAATGAAAACTATGCACAAATCCAAAGTGAAATTGACAAGGAAATTAAAGAACTTGTTGCTGATTTGGATGTTTTATATAATACAACAATGAAAACCAATGAGGAATATAACGAATACCTTGGTGCAAGCTACATTTCTGTTTTGTCTACGGCTTCGGTTAAGCCAAGTGTAAATGTAAAGCTTTATACTTTAATTGCATTTTTCTTCCTCATTATACTTTGCTGCGGCGGTGCCATTGTGTTGGGAAGACTTGGGGACATTATAAATTACGTTTTCTATACAGACCATCTTACAGGACTTAACAACCGTGCATATTTTGACAGGTACTTAAAGGCTATGAACAAAAAGCTTTTAGACGACGGCACTGTTTACTGCATTGTTGATATTGCAAACCTTGTGGCTGTGAATAATGAACATTCCCGCCAGGTGGGTGATGACATTATAAAGATGTTTACACAATATTTAAAAGAAGCCTTCGGAAAAACAAGTGCGGAATATATATATAACGGTAACGGCAGTTTTGTGATTTTGGCAAAGGATACTGACTACATTACCGTTGAAGACATTATGAAATTGTTTGGCTTAAGGCTTGATGACCGTGAAGATTACAGGGAAATTGCCTTGGAATACAGGGTTGGTATTGCAGAAACATTTAAGGAAATTCAAACTGCGAGAAGATTGCTTTCTCAGGCAATTTTGAACAAAAAACTGTATACCTCGGCCCCGCTTAAAAAGGAAGAGGTAAATAAGTAAAAATATAAAAGGAGGGCAAATCAAACATGGAAAATAAGTTTGTGCAAAATGTTTGCAGGTTTTACTTTATGGCAGTTGCGGTGCTTATGTACTATTTTCTTACAGAAGTAATTAACCTTGGGCTTTTTGTTACATACCGCCATGCTTTTGCCCTTGTTTTGTTTGCTTCGGCATTTCTTGCTTTTTTATACAAGCCCAATATTGCAAGGGGGGTAGCTTCACTAAAAGCAACTTTTGTATATTGCACACCTCTTATTATAACCATTGTTGTATC
>JAZSRE010000093.1:0-9664 GCA_045538345.1 Clostridia bacterium | reverse complement strand
TTTGCCAAGGATCTGGCTTTGTCGGTTAATGCATCCGAAGCATTGGCGGTATCTTTGGTAGGTGTGCTTTCTGTTTGTAACGGAATCGGACGCATCTTAACGGGAGCACTTTTTGATACTGTTGGCCGTCGCAAAACCATGCTTAGCGCCAATATCTTAACTATTTGCGCAGCAGGTGTGACATTGCTCTCCGTATCTGTTAACTCTTTGCCATTGTGTATTGCAGGCCTTTGCTTAACAGGTATGTCTTATGGTGCTTGCCCAACAATTACTTCTGCATTTACATCTTCATTTTTTGGGATGAAGCATTTTTCAAACAATATGGCTCTTATGACCTTTACTGTTATGGTGGGTTCATTTATTGCCACTGCGTCAAATAAGGTTTTGGAAGCCACAGGCGGATATACCGTCACATTTGTTATGCTTTTGTCGCTTACTTTTGTTGCGTTGGTGCTCAACATTTTTATCCGTAAGCCCTGATTATACCCAAATTGCATGTAGTCTGTTCGCCACAGGGCAGACTGCATTTTGTTTGACGGATTTTAACTTTTTATCCAGACTTGACACGAACTTTGTCGAATTTTAGGAAAGAAAAGAGGAACTGTTATGCAAAAAAGAATATTTATATCTACGATTATTATCGCGCTAATTGCAACGGTTACAACTGCGTCCTTGTGGGGTAATATAGACAATAACAAAAAAAGAGAAATTAATCATATTGAAGAGCTATATTCTATGAAGAATACCGCTATAACCGACAAAGTTGAGGTGCATAGAGTGGTGAAGTTTGTCAACACAACAGAATATGAGATTGTGGGCGTTGACATATGGAAAGATGCTGGAGACGAAAGGATTGATGTGAAGTTTAAAGTTGATGACCGTTCTAATTACAGATATGTAGATTATACAGCGATAAATAAAACAGCTATGCTTGTGCTTGCCCTTATACCCGATGCAGATGCAATAGCGTTTTATATGTTTGATGAGTATGGTGATGCAAACAACCTTGAAACATCATTTAATGGTTCGTATTTCGACAGAAATTTTGTATATGACCGAAAGGGAATGGATAAATTCAATATAGAATACATAGATGGTGCGTGCGAAAGCATTGATGCGTTTAAGGAATATTACTCTGCTGTAATGAACATTGTAGGAAAGGATACGAAATCTGATTGGCTGGATCAAATGTATGCATTTATAGGAGACGACTGCGAAATAGTAGTAAATAGCGGAATGGGCGTGGATATAGCGCTTGACGATGATTTTTTAAGCAGCGATGATTGCAATATAATAGAAAAAGTACTTAACGTAGATGGAACAGGTGTAAAATTTTCGTCATACCCTGGTAAAGGGGAAAGTATTCATATTGCTAAATACGATATTCGTAATTTTAAAACTGGTGTAATAAGAAAATGTGCAGTCGCATATTGCTATCACACTGAGTCTGGTCTTATGATGCTTGCGCAAAAGTTTCTAGATGAACCGGAAGATATACAGATTTTCCGAAATCAAATTACAAAAAGATAAAAGATTAGTTTGCCGATTTTGATATTTACATACACTATCGGATGCGAGAAAATCCAGTATTCTCGCGGGTTCTGATGAAAAATGCTAGGGCGAAAATAGCAGGTCATAATACGAGCTTGCGAGTATCAAGGTTCTTTGAAATATAGAAATCTTTAATTTTGTTAAGCGTTATCAGTATTATAAATTTTATATAACGGATGTGGATAATGTATAAGAGGTAATAAAATGTAATATGGCTTATTAAATTGACTGATTACATTTTTTGTGATAAACTTATACTATGTGAATATTGATAAAAAAGAGGGGGAGATTGTGTGAGAATTAAGCTTCAAAATATAATTATGCTTACAATTGCAGGCTTTGTAAATGCATTTGGTGTAACTGTTTTTCTTTCACCTGTTAAGTTATATGACAGCGGTATTTCGGGTACATCAATGCTTTTATCACAAATTACTCCTCAGTGGGGAAGCTTGTCGTTTTTCCTGCTTTTATTAAACATTCCGCTTTTTATTTTTGGGTTTAAAAAACAGGGTGGGGTATTTACCTTTTATTCCCTGTATACAATAGCTATGTATTCTTTAGGAGCGTGGCTGATAACAGATATTTTGCCTATTGATGTATCGCTTGCCTCTCCTCTTGCAGGGCAGGATTTGTTGCTTTGTGCACTATTTGGCGGGCTTATATCAGGTATAGGCAGTGGTACAACAATACGATTTGGCGGTGCTATTGACGGAATTGAGGTTATGTCTGTTATATTTGCGAAAAAAATCGGTGTTACTGTTGGTACATTTGTAATGGTGTATAATGTATGTCTTTACATTGTGTGCGGTCTTGTAATTAAAAGCTGGATTTTGCCTTTGTATTCAATAGTTACCTATATGGCAGGTCTTAAGACCATTGACTTTATTGTTGAGGGTATTGACCGTTCAAAAAGTGCTACAATTATAACCTCAAAGGCAGATGAGATTTGTCAGGTGCTTATGGAACAGTTTGGTTACGGTATTACCAAAGTACCTGCCGTTGGTGGTTATTCAAACACTGACCTTACAATGGTATACTTTGTAATTGACCGTTTTCAGATTTCGAAAATGCGTGAAATTGTACATGAAATTGACGACAGGGCATACATTACAATAACAGAAGTTGCCGATGTATTTAAGGCAAATATGTAAAGGAGAAAATGTTATGAAATTAGAAGGACTTAAAATAAATTTTTTGGGAGACAGTATTACAGAGGGGGCCGGTGCAACAACTCCCGATGGTGCTTATCATCAGATTATAAAGAAAAATTACGGTCTTGCAAAGGCTAATAATTATGGAATTGGCGGTACGAGAATTGCCCGTCAGGTTGTGCCTTCGGAGCAAACCAGGTATGATTACACTTTTGAAATGCGTGCAGACATTATGGACCGTAATGTTGACGCGGTTGTGGTATTTGGCGGTACAAATGACTATGGCCACGGCGATGCAAAATTCGGCAGTTTTGAAGATGAATGTGTGAGTACATACTGCGGTGCAGTAAATTCTTTGATTACAAAGCTTGAAAAGGATTTTCCTGATGCTGAAATTGTTTTTATGACACCTATTCACAGGGTTGCTGAAAATGAACCTTCAAAGGCAACAGGTAAAATTCTTGCAGATTATGCCGATGCTATGAGAAAAATTTGCAAAAAGCGTAACATTAAGTTGATTGACCTTTTTGAACTTAACAATATGGACCCGTATGATGAAAATCTTTTTGTAGACGGGTTGCACCCAAATGATGCAGGCCATACTGTTTTGGGTGAAATTGTAGCACAGGAACTTTTGAAATTATAGGAGATTTTTAAAATGAAAAGAAAAAGCGGTGTGCTTATGCACATATCATCATTATACGGTGATTATTCTATAGGAAGTTTCGGAAAGTCTGCAAAGGAATTTGTGGACTTTTTGGCGGAATGTAAGTTTACCTACTGGCAGGTATTGCCATTTTGTATGGCGGACGATGTAAATTCACCGTATCAGTCATATTCCACCTTTGCAGGTAACCCGTATTTTGTAGACCTTGATGTTTTAAAGGAAAAGGGCATTGTAACAGATGCAGAGCTTAATGCTCAGCGTCAGCAACAGCCTTACAGTGCGGAATATGTAAAGCTTTATCACACAAGGCTTAACTTTTTAAAAGAAGTTTCAAAGCGTGTAAATTACTCAGATGATGTTAATAATTTTATTGAGGAAAATCCTTACATAAAGCAATTTTGCCAGTTTATGGCTTTAAAAGAGGCTAATGACAACAAACCCTGGGCTGATTGGGATGTTGATGAATATAGTGAAGAAACTTTGTTTATGTGGAAATTTGTGCAGTACGAATTTTTTACACAATGGGCGGATATTAAAGAATATGCAAACAACAAGGGTATAAAGATTATTGGTGATGTGCCCATATATGTTTCTCTTGACAGCGCAGATGTATGGGCAAACAGAGAACAATTTTTGCTTGATGAAAAAAATGCGCCTACCTGTGTTGCAGGTGTACCTCCTGATTATTTTTGTGAAGACGGTCAGCTTTGGGGCAACCCCATCTACAACTGGGATGCTATGAAAAATGACGGCTACAAGTGGTGGGTAGACAGAATAAAGCATATGACAAAGATGTTTGACGGCGTGCGTATTGACCATTTCAGGGGATTAGAGTCTTACTGGGCAGTGCCTTTTGGGGAAAAGACTGCTAAAAACGGAAAATGGGTTAAGGGCCCCGGTATGGAACTTATAAATAAAATAAATGAACAAGTAAAAGACAGGCTTATTATGGCAGAGGATTTGGGTGAAATTACACCTGAGGTTGAAAAGCTTGTTGCAGACAGCGGTTACCCCGGTATAAGGGTATTTCAGTTTGGCTTTTTAGGTGATTACGACAACCCTCACATGCCTCATAATTACTGCAACAATTGTGTTGCTTACACAGGAACGCACGACAACAACACACTTTTGGGTTACCTTTGGGAGCTTGATGAGGGCAACAAAAAGCGTATGCTTGAATATTGCAACTACCACTCTACTGATTGGGAAAAGGGGTATGACAGCATTTTGCGTGCTATGTTTTCAAGTTGTGCAGGGCTTGTTATATTGCCTATTCAGGATTTACTTGGATATGGGTCCGACACCCGTATTAACATACCGGGTAAGGCAGACGGAAACTGGCAGTTCAGAATTACAAAGGAACAATTACAAAGTATTGACAAGGAAAAATTTAAGCATTTTAATGAACTCTATAAGCGAGCTTAGGAGGAGTAGGTATGTACCAATTTTTAAAGAATTTGGTTGCCGACAAAAAAGTTTTAATACTTGGTTTTGGCAGAGAAGGCCGTTCTACCTATAATGTTATAAAGGATATGCCATGCGAAATTGGTATTGCCGATAAAAATGATGTTGCCTTTAATGCAGATGTGAAATTTTATATGGGTGATGACTACCAAAAGGCTATTTATGATTATGATTTGGTTTTTAAAAGCCCGGGCATAGTTTTGGAGGACCAATGTGAAAAGGTACTTTCGAAAATTGTTGCACAGGCAGATTGTATGATTAAAAGATATAAAGACCAGATTATAGGTATTACAGGCACAAAGGGTAAAAGTACAGTTACAACACTTGCTTACCATATTTTGAAAAATGCGGTGGGAAACTGTATACTAATGGGAAACATTGGTATACCTGCCTTTGATATGCTTGGCGACATTGATGAAAAGAGTATATTGGTTTATGAATTTTCCTGCCATCAGCTTGAGTATTCACCATATTCACCACATACAGGCGTGCTTTTAAATATATTCCCTGAACATCTTGACCATTATGGCACTGTTGAAAAGTACGAAATGGCAAAAAAGAATATTTATTTAAATCAAAATGCAGATGATGTTTTAATTTGCAACATTGATAATGTGCCTGATATGCTATATAACAAGGGCAACCTTGTAACAGTGTCTCTTGATAAAAAGGCAGATGTGTATGTTGAAGATAACGCCATTGTAGATTTTGACAAGGTGATTAACTTTACAGACCTTGAAAGCAACCTGCTTGGCAGACACAATATGTATAATATTGCAATATGTTATAACATTTGCAAAAGGTACGGCGTAAGTCTTGAAGAATTTAAAAAGCATCTTAAAACCTACAAGCCTCTTCCCCACAGGTTAGAGTTTGCAGGGGAATATGACGGAGTTAAATATTATGACGACTCCATATCTACAATAGGTGAAACTACAATTCAGGGGCTTGAAAGTCTTGAAAATGTGGGGACTCTTATTATAGGCGGTATGGACAGAGGAATATGTTATGATGTTCTTGTGGAATTTTTAAAGGGCTATAAGCTTGATAACATTATATGTATGTATGATACGGGCAAACTGCTTTATGACAGGCTTAAGGACTGCGGTGATAAAAATGTAGTGCTTGTTGATGACCTTGAAAATGCAGTTGTAAAGGCAAAAGACATTACACCAAAAGGAAAGGTGTGCTTAATGTCCCCCGCTGCCGCAAGCTACGGATTTTTCAAAAATTTTGAGGAACGCGGAGATAAGTTTAAAGAATATATAAAAAGATAAATAAAAGCCGAAGAAAAATGCCATTAAACGTTTGTGGCAAAAATCTTCGGCTTTTTGTTTTTATTCAAGATATATTGACTTAAATACTTCAAAAGCTTCTTCTTTAGTTTCTGCAGTGACTGTTACAATTAAGAAGTAATCTTGTTTTAACTGCATAAATTGGAGAACTGTACAATAATAACCATCTATACCTAAATTGGTGCAAATAACATATTTTGTTTTTCCGTTTATGTTATGTTCTAAAACTTCGTAATCAACTGAAAAACCCATTTCTTTGTATGAGGAAGCTACTTGGGGAGCTAAAGCATAAAGTATTGTTTTTTCACTTAAGTTTTTAACCATATTATCATCATTTTTTCCAATAATAATATTCACATTAGTTATGCCATTGGGATGAACCGCTTGTATGGAAATATCTGAATCGTCGTCAAGAGTCAGATCTTTTGAGTTTGTTTTATCTTCAATAAAGGAATTTATAGCTTCTTTTGAATATTCTAACCCCTGTTCATCAAGGTAAGTCCAACCTGGTAAAACTATTTTTATTCCAAAAAATTCATTTTTATACACGCCGTCTTCTGATACTGTGCCATAGCTTAATTCTTCTTCCGTTTCAGGATATGTAATGTCGGAATTGTAGTAAGAAGTTTCATAGGTGCCGTTGTAAGTTGAATCGGTTTTTTCTTTAATATTAAAAGCTACAATTATGAGTATAAGTACAATTACTGCAACTATTCCAATAAAAAGTATAGTTCCTATGGGGCGTTTGTTTTCACTTTCCTCATAACTTGGAATGGTTGGTTGTTCATCCAAAACATTGTTTGGTGTTTCGGTATATGTGCTTAATTTTTCACCGCAGTTGGCACAAAAGTTAGTTCCAACAGTATAAGGTGTACCGCATTTAATACAGAATTTGGTTTGTTCATTCATGAAATCACTCCCTTATATTTAGTATAACACAATTTTTTTAAAAATCAATGTATTGTTTTTTGCCGTCATATATTGTATAATTATATATAATTAAGTTACAAAGAGGAATAAGTGATGATAAAATATATTTTATTTGATTTGGACGGCACACTTACTGACCCGAAAGAGGGGATTACAAAGTGTGTGCAGTATTCTCTTAAAAAGTTCGGTATAGAAAGAAGCTGTGATGAGCTTTTGGATTTTATTGGTCCTCCTCTTAAGGAAATGTTTATGGAGTATGCAAACCTTTCGGAAGAAGACGGGGTGCGGGCAGTGGAATATTACCGCGAAAGGTATGCACCAATAGGCAAATTTGAAAATGGCTTATACGAAGGCGTAATACCTATGCTTAAGGCACTTAGGGAAAATGGGTACACATTGGCAGTGGCAACAAGTAAGCCGACAGTTTATTCTAAACAGATTTGCGATAAGTACGGCATATCGGAATATATAACCTACCTTTCGGGAAGTGAGCTTGACGGAAGACATACAGATAAGGGGCAGGTTATAAAAAATGCTATGGAATACCTTGGTGCTTCAAAGAACAATACCATTATGGTCGGGGACAGAATTTTTGATATTAAGGGTGCAAAGGATAACGGCATCCCCGCTATTGCAGTAACCTACGGATATGCCTCAAAGGGTGAACTTGAAAAAGGTGATGCGGTGGCAGTTGTATCTTCACCAATGGATATTGTGAGTGCTTTGGAAAATTTATTATAAAAAGGAGTGGTTGTATGGCAAAGTACAAATGTGCAAAATGTGGAGAAATACTAACAGTGGAAGATGGTTTAACAGAAATTTATTGTGAATTTTGCGGGCAAAAGCTTAGGGTTAAAAACACATCAACTAGAAATTATAATAAACAAAATAATGAAACTGATGAAATAAAGGATTCTATTGGAGGGTGGAAGGTTTTTGTTTTGATTGTCATCCCTACATTTATTATCCAGTATTTATTTAGTCCTGGATATAGGTTAGCATATGTTCTGGGTGGTACGCTTGGGGCTTCATTAATGACGTTTTTAATGTCTATGGTTGGTGACTGGGTTGTACATGTATTCCCTTTGAGCAAAAAGGCTAAAAAGTTAATGGCTATACTTGTTGGATTTATAATATATTATGGTTTAAATATTTTAGTTGCGACAATTTTAAAATAGCACATTGAATATTAAATAGACCTTGACTTATTTTTGAAAATATTATATAATATATAGAGTTTCAGGCTATGAAGGTGTGTAAGTAGCACAATGCCAAAAGCTTAAGAGAGCAGTTGTCATCGGCTGTAAGCAACTGTAGCGGGGCAGGGTGTGAATTTCAGCATCGGAGCTTTCTGCGAAAGTCTTTTGATATAAGCAGGGTGTTTGTGCTCACGACAAAAGCATACAAAGTGCGAAAATTTATTTTTCGAAACTGGGTGGTACCGCGGGTTATGCTCGTCCCTATACAGGGGCGAGCTTTTTTATTTGAATAGAGCCGTAAAAAAAGTCTGGAACGCATAAAGCGGATTTAATAATTGTTATTTTTTATAAGGTTTATTGTATTATAAATTTCACCCAAAACCTTCCCCTGTGATGGGAAGGGGGGAACGCGGATACCAATTATCAACTATTATGGGAGGTATATATAATGACAACTATTGAAGTTAAACAAAAGTTTGATGAAGCACTTCTTAATGTCAACACAATTGAAGAGCTTGAACAGTTGCGTGTTGAGTACACGGGTAAAAAAGGTTACGTTACAGAACTTATGAAGGAAATGAAGTCTTTATCCAACGAGGAGAAAAAGGAATTCGGCCAGGCTGTAAACGTACTTAAAAATGAGGTTAATGACATTTTGACCGCAAAGAGAAAGGAAATGGAACAAAAGGCTATTGAGCTTGAAAACAGCCGTATGCCTGAATTTGACGTTTCTATCCCTGCAGACCTTACACGTGGGTCTTACCATCCTATTACGTTGGTACAGCGTCAGTGTGAGGAAATTTTTAAGGCTATGGGCTTTACTGTTGAGGATTACAGCGAAATTGTTACAGACTATGAATGCTTTGAATCACTTAACATTCCAAAAAGCCACCCTGCACGTGATATGCAGGATACTTACTACCTTGAAAACGGTCAGCTTTTAAAGTCACAGACTTCTGCGGCACAGAATGCCATATATAAAAAATATAAGGATGCTCTTGTAAACGAGGGTAAGGCTATAAAGGCAATATTCCCCGGCAGATGCTTCCGTAATGAAGCAACAGATGCCTGCCACGAAAACACATTCTTCCAGATGGAGGGTGTTATGGTAGACAAGAACATTTCCATTTCAAACCTTATTTTCTTTATGAAGACTATGCTTTCCGAAGTGTTCAGAAAGGATATTAAGGTTCGTCTTCGTCCGGGATTTTTTCCATTTGTGGAGCCCGGTTTTGAGCTTGATATAAGTTGCCTTATTTGTGGCGGTGAAGGTTGCCCTTCATGTAAGCACAGCGGTTGGCTTGAGCTTTGCCCATGCGGTATGATACACCCTGAGGTTTTAAAGGCAGGCGGTATTGACCCTGAAGAGTACACAGGCTTTGCCTTTGGACTTGGGCTTACAAGACT
>JAZSRE010000173.1:0-6124 GCA_045538345.1 Clostridia bacterium | reverse complement strand
ATTATTATTGTTGGTTGCGGAAAAGTTGGTTTAAAACTTGTAGAGCAGCTATCACTTGAAAAAGAACATGATATCACAGTAATTGATAATAATGCTCAACTTCTCCGGAACATTGTTAATGAATATGATATTATGGGTGTTGTTGGAAGCGGTACAGACCTTGATACTCTGTTGGAAGCAGATATTAAAACCGCAGATGTAATGATTGCCGTTGCAGGTTCTGACGAACTTAACCTTATGATTTGCCTTATGGCTAAAAAACTTGGTAACTGCCAGACAATAGCAAGGGTTAGAAAACCCGAATACTTTAAATCAATTAATCTTATTAAAGAAGACCTTGGCCTTACTATGGTTATAAATCCAGAACAGGCTGCAGCCCATGAAATTGCCCGTATCTTACGTTTCCCAACAGCAATTAAAATAGACACTTTTGCCAAAGGACGTGTTGAAATCTTAAGCTTCTCTGTACCTGAAGGTTGCATACTTGACGGTCTTAAGCTTATGGATTTTTCATTAAAAATCGGAAGTCCTATTCTTATATGCGGTGTTGAACGTGAAGATGAAGCATTTATCCCATCAGGTAATTTTGAAATACGGGCGAATGACATTATAAGCATTATAGCGCCTATAGGCGAGGCAGGTAAATTCTTTAAAAAGATAGGAATACGCACAAACCGTGTGAAAGATACATTGATAGTAGGCGGTGGTGAAACTGCCTATTACCTTGCTAAACGTCTTTTAAAAACAGGAATTGACGTAAAGATAATCGAACAAGACCAAAAAAGATGTGATGATTTATTTAATCTCTTACCAAAAGCTACAATAGTTCACGGAGACGGTACAGACAACAGACTTTTAATTGAAGAGGGCATAGAAAAATACGACTCTTTTGTTTCTCTTACTAATATCGACGAAGAAAATGTTCTTCTTTCACTTTATGCAAAAAGCAAAACTGATGGTAAAGTTGTTACAAAAATCAACCGTATTGAATACGATAATGTTATAGGTGATTTACACCTTGGTACAACTATCTACCCAAAAAATATTACTGCTGAATACATTGTACGTTTCGTACGTGCAAAGAGCAATTCTTTTGGAAGCAGTATTGAAACAATGCATTATATTCTTGATGGAAAAGCAGAGGCCTTGGAATTCCGTATTAAAGAAGGGTCTCCGGTTTCAAATATAAAGCTTGCAGACCTTAATCTTAAAGACAATATACTTATTGCCTGCATTAACCGTGATAATAAATTTATTATTCCTCATGGTAAAGATAGCATTCTGCCAGGCGATACAGTAATTGTTATAACACTTAAAGAAGGTGTTACAGACATAAGCGACATTTTGAAATAGAGGTTTTTCAATGAATTATAAAATGATAATTTATATACTTGGCTGGGTTTTGAAAATAGAATCAGCATCAATGCTTATTCCTTTTATTTGTTCATTGTGTTACAACGAAACAAAAACATCAACTGTGTGGTTAATATGCATATTGATATGTGCAGTTGCAGGAATTTTATTTTCACTACGCCAACCAAAAAACAAAATAATGTATGCAAAAGAAGGTTTTGTAACAGTAGCATTAAGCTGGATTTTCATGAGTTTATTCGGTGCTTTGCCGTTTTTACTATCTGGTTCTATTGTGTCATTTACAGATGCCTTTTTTGAAACAGTATCTGGCTTTACTACAACAGGTGCTTCAATACTTACAGATGTAGAAGTTTTACCCAAATCAATTCTTATGTGGCGAAGCCTTACACACTGGATAGGCGGTATGGGTGTACTTGTATTTTTAATGGCTATTGTACCTATTTCAGGTAGCGGAAACATATACCTTTTAAAGGCAGAAAGCCCTGGGCCTTCTGTAAGCAAGCTTGTTCCTAAAATCAGATCAACCGCTATGCTTTTATATGCAATATATATTTCTATTACCCTAATAGAAATAGTATTGTTGCTGTTTGACAAAAATATTGGTATATTTGAAGCGGTTACACTTTCATTTGGTACTGCGGGTACAGGTGGTTTTTCAATACTCAACTCCGGAATAGCCTCCTATTCTCCTTATGTACAGTATGTAATAGGAATTTTTATGCTATTATTTGGTATCGATTTTTCACTTTATTACGCGTTAATATTAAAGGAATTCAAAAGAATTTTAAGGTCAGATGAATTCAAAGTATATATAGCCATAATTTTTACGGCAATTGTATTGATATTCATAAATACACATTGGCTTTTTAACTCATTTGAAGAGGCATTCCGGCACATTTTCTTTACAGTAAGCGCTATTATAACAACAACAGGTTATGCAACTGTGGATTATAATTTATGGCCCGAATTTTCAAAAATAATAATACTTGGACTTATGGTTGTTGGTGCCTGTGCAGGAAGTACCGGTGGCGGTATAAAAATTTCAAGAATTATGATACTTGTAAAAAGTATTGTAAAAGAAATTCGCACAAGTGTACATCCAAGAACTGTTTTAAAACTTAAAATGAATGGCAGAACAATACAACATGAAACTGTACGTGGTGTAAACGTATATATGTCTGCATACCTTATAATATTTGCAACGGCACTGCTTATAATAAGTATGGACAACTTTAATTTTGCAACTAATTTTACCGCAATACTTACAACTATAAACAACGTTGGTCCCGGTTTTGACCTTATAGGTCCAACAGGAAACTTTTCAATTTTCTCAAACCTATCAAAACTTATAATGAGTATTTGTATGTTGGTTGGAAGACTTGAAATATTCCCTATGTTGTTATTGCTAAGTCCTTATACATGGCGTAAAAATTAAAAAAAAGTCTGTGATAAAAAATCACAGACTTTTTTTTATAAGTATTTCATCTGCCTTTGCAATTTCATCGGCAGTTGGAGTACGAACCCCAAAAAGAGGATATTTGATATTAAGTTTTTCCCATTTTATAATACCCAAAGTATGGTATGGTAAATTTTCAACACGTTCTACCGTTTTAAGACTATTTATAAAAACTCCAAGTTCCTCCATACTTTCATTGTCATCTGTTACATCAGGAACAAGAACATGGCGTATCCACATGGGCTTTCCATTTTGAGAAAGATACTTAGCCATTTCAAGAATATTTTTATTATCATACCCTGTAAGTGTTTTATGCTTTATACTATCAAATTCTTTAAGGTCAAGTACAACAAGATCTGTGTATTTCATAAGCTCATCAAACTTCAAAAGCCACTTTTCATCCATTGTAAAAGGTTGTCCGGAGGTATCCAAAGTTGTATGGACACCCTTTTCAGAGGCAAGCTTGAAAAATTCAGTTACAAATTCAATTTGCAACAATGGTTCACCACCGCTTACGGTGATTCCTCCATTTTCCATATTATTACCCCAATAAGTGCGATACCTGTATGCTTTTTCAAATAGCTTTTCTGCAGTCCATTCACAACCACCGTCAATAGACCAAGTTTCAGGGTTATGGCAATACTTACAACGCATATTGCAACCTTGTAAAAAAACCACAAATCTTACACCCGGTCCGTCAACAGAACCAAAAGTTTCAATAGAACTTACTCTTCCTTTACAGTTGTCCATGGCATGTTCTCGCAATAACATCAAGTTGTTGTTCTTTAGTAAGGTCAATAAATTTTACAGCATATCCTGATACACGGATTGTAAAATTAGCATATTCTTCCTTTTCGGGATGTTCCATAGCATCCTTTAGCTTTTCAACACCAAACACATTAACATTAAGGTGGTGTGCACCCTGGTTAAAGTAGCCATCCATTATCTGTACAAGGTTATTTGATTGTTCATTTTCATCATGTCCAAGTGCAGTTGGATTAATTGTTTGTGTATTTGAAATACCATCAAGTGCCCAATGATATGGTAATTTTGTAAGTGAGTTAAGAGATGCTAAAAGCCCATTTTGCTCTGCACCATAGCTTGGATTTGCGCCCGGAGACAAAGGTGTACCTTCTCGTCTGCCATCAGGCATATTCCCCGTAGCCTTACCATAAACAACATTGGAAGTAATTGTAAGTATTGATGTTGTTGGTTCAGAATTTCTATAAGTTTTATTTCTCTTTATTTTTTCTATAAATGTCTTTAGCAACCAAACGGCAATATCATCAGCACGGTCATCGTCATTACCATACTTAGGGAAATCGCCTTCTACAACATAGTCATAGACAATGCCATCTTCATCTCTTATTGTTTTAACCTTTGCATATTTAATAGCACTCAGTGAATCTACAACATGAGAAAAACCTGCAATACCCGTAGCAAATGTACGACGTACATCAGTATCTATAAGTGCCATTTCAGCAGCCTCATAAAAATATTTATCATGCATATAGTGAATAACGTTAAGAGTATCAACGTAAAGGTCTGCAAGCCAATTCATCATATTATCAAACTTTTCAACAACCTCATCGTAATCAAGATATTCACTTGTTATAGGTCTGTACATAGGTGAAACCTGTTCCTTTGTAAGTGTGTCAACACCACCATTTATTGCATAATTGAGGCACTTGGCAAGGTTAGCCCTTGCACCGAAAAACTGCATTTCTTTTCCGGTCTGTGTGGCAGATACGCAACAGCATATAGAATAGTCATCACACCATACCGGACGCATAACATCATCATTTTCATACTGAATAGAGCTTGTACGTACGGATATTTCTGCAGCATACTTTTTAAAGTTGTCAGGTAATTTACTTGAATACAAAACAGTAAGGTTAGGTTCGGGAGAAGGCCCCATATTTTCAAGTGTGTGCAAGAAACGATAGTCCGTCTTTGTAACCATTGAACGACCATCAACACCCATACCACCTACTTCAAGTGTAGCCCAAACAGGGTCACCAGAGAAAAGCTGATTATAAACCGGTGTACGGGCAAACTTAACCATTCTAAACTTCATAACCATATGGTCAATAATTTCCTGTGCCTGCTGTTCAGTAAGTATTCCTTTATCCATATCACGTTTAATATATATATCGAGGAACGTAGATATACGGCCAACGCTCATAGCAGCACCATTTTGAGTTTTAATAGCTGCAAGATAACCAAAGTACAACCACTGGGCTGCCTCATAGGCATTTGAAGCAGGGCGTGAAATGTCATAACCATAAAGTTCTGCCATTTTCTTCATATCAACAAGAGCGTTAATCTGTAATGCAAGCTCTTCACGAAGGCGTATCTTTTCTTCCGTCATTGTACCGCTTATAAATTCTTTGTCTTTTATCTTTTCAGTTATAAGATGATCGATACCGTAAAGTGCAACACGTCGGTAGTCACCAACTATTCTACCTCTTCCATAAGAATCAGGCAAACCTGTAATAATTTTATTATGTCTTGCCTTTTTCATTTCAGGGGTATAAACATCAAAAACACCTTGATTATGAGTACGTGTATAATTTGTAAATATATCTACAAGTTCAGGAGCGGGCTCATATCCATAAGTGTTACATGCCTTAACTGCAAGTTTAATACCACCATAAGGCATAAAAGCACGTTTTAAAGGCTTATCCGTCTGCAACCCCACCACTTTTTCAAGGTCTTTTGTATCTTCACCCATATATGACGGGCAATATTCTGTAATAGAAGAAACCTTTTCGGTTTCCATATCTAAAACTCCGCCCTTTGCTCTTTCTTCCTTTTGAAGCTTCTGAAGTTTATTCCACAACGTATTAGTGGCATCAGTAGGCCCAACTAAAAAAGAAGAATCTCCATCGTAAGGTGTATAGTTATTCTGTATAAAATCACGGGTGTTAATTTCTTCTTTCCATATACGTCCGTTAAATCC
Source organism: Clostridia bacterium (assembly GCA_045538345.1). GTDB lineage: Bacteria > Bacillota > Clostridia > Monoglobales > Firm-18 > CAZNKU01. Next base: position 332 of record JAZSRE010000173.1, on the reverse strand, counting down.
TTCCCATTCTTTAAAGTTTACCATAGTATCCACCATTACCTTTCTTTCTGTAAAAATAACAAAAATACCATATATAAAACCTGTTTTTTTGTATGTTATGTCAAATCAATTCCAAAAAATAGGGGTACAGTACCAATATACCACATATTGTGGTACTTGTCAATACAAATCACTATATTTAGACAAAATGTTGTTTAAAAAATATCTGTATTACCAATAAAAAAGGTACGATATTCGTACCTTTTTGTTTTATTCAAATTTAACAAAAACAAAACCAAGATTATCAATAATTTTTTTTGCAACATCTTCAGTCATTTCTTTTTTTGATGTTA
>JAZSRE010000068.1:0-24323 GCA_045538345.1 Clostridia bacterium | reverse complement strand
CAAGGTTCGACAGAATCTTGTCGATTTTACTTATTACCTATTCACTCTTCACTATTCCCTAAAAGTACTTGTCGATTTTTGGAAAGTAATAAGTAATAGTGAATAAGGAAGAAGTTAAGGTAGCTTTGCTTACGCAAAGCTTATTTTATTTGCATCTATTATGAACGTGAAAGCCATAAAAAATACATCCTATAGGATGTCTTTTTTTATATAAATATCTATCGAGATTTCTGTAGTATTAAGATTAACCGTCAGTATCAAGTAAGGGCAATGCATAGCATTCATAAATATATTTTGTCAAAAAACTTTTTAAAATTTATTTACTTTTACTTTGTGTAATGGTATAATCAATAAACAAAGGTAAAAACACTGGGAGGTCAAAAAAATGCTTCATAAAAGAATTATACTTGACGAAAAATACGAAATTGTATACCTTGATGTATATGTTGCAGACAAAACAGAATGTTTTACAAGAAACGCTATCTTGGTAATACCCGGGGGAGGATATCATGATATATGCTCTAACCGCGAAGGTGAACCTATTGCTATGGCATTTATGCCCTATGGCTATAATGCATTTGTACTTAGCTATTCTGTTGCCGGACAAAAAACTTTTCCTGGTCAGCTTATTGAGGCTTCCCTTGCAATGAAACACATAAAAGACCATGCGGAAGAATATAATATTGACCCCGAAAAAGTTTTTGTAACAGGTTTTTCAGCAGGCGGACACCTGGCTGCAAGCCTTGGAACAATGTGGCATATTCCTGAAATTTATGAAGCAACAGGTATGGAATATGGTTACAATAAGCCTGCAGGTATGATGCTTGGCTACCCTGTAATTTCAGGCGACCCAAGTTTTAGCCATGCAGGGTCATTTAAAAATCTTTTAGGTACAGAAAGCCCGACAGAAGAACAGCTTGCAAAAGTAAGTATTGAAAAAAATGTTGACGATAGGTCCGTTCCTCTATATGTAATGCACACTTCGAATGACGCATCTGTTCCTGTAAAAAATGCACTTGCAATAGCAAATGCCTATGCAACTGCAGGCATGATATTTGAGCTTCATATCTACCCGGATGCACCTCACGGTGTTGCTTTGGGGAATGAAATAACAGCTGCCAATAACCCCAAATACAATAATCCTCAAATAGCAAAGTGGATTGAAAATGCAGTTAAATGGGCTGAAACTCTATAATAAAAAAGCGAACCACGTAAGGTTCGCTTTTTTTTAAACTTTTGCATTACTTAAAAAGTCTTTAAGTCTTTGAGTTTTAGGATTTTCAAATAATTCTTCGGGTGTTCCGTCTTCCGCAATAACACCGCCATCCATAAAAATAATTCTGTCAGAAACATTTTTTGCAAAATTCATTTCGTGTGTAACAATTATCATTGTCATATCATCATCCGCAAGAGATTTTATAATTTTCAAAACCTCGTTTGTAAGTTCGGGGTCAAGGGCTGATGTGGGTTCATCAAAAAGCATAATTTTGGGGTTAAGTGCCAATGCCCTTGCAATTGCAACACGTTGTTGTTGCCCGCCCGAAAGCTGACACGGATAACTTTCCACCTTATTTTCAAGGCCCGATTTTCTAAGCAATTCCAATGCTTTATCTTCAATTTCTTTGAAAATTTCAGCCTTATTTGTTTTATAGTCAGGACGTTTTTTTGCCAAAAGCTTAGGTGCAAGCGTAATGTTTTCCAACACATTATACTGTGGAAAAAGGTTAAATGACTGAAAAACAAAACCAAAATTAAGTTGCATTTCTCTTTTTTCTTCAGCAGAATGTTTTGTTTTAATATTTGCATCAAAAATGGTATTTCCATTTACGGTAACCGAGCCTTTATCTGCAGTTTCCAAAAAGCCTATACAACGTAAAAGTGTTGTCTTTCCGCTTCCGGAAGAACCTATAATAGAAATAACCTGACCTTCCTCCATAGAAAAATCAATGCCTTTAAGTACATTTTCTTTTCCAAAGCTTTTACATATATTTTTAACTTCTAATATTGACATAACTCTAACCTCTGTAATAATTCATTTTCTTTTCTATGTAGCCGAACAAGATTGTAAGAAGTCCGCAGAACAACAAGTAAAACGCACCTGTGTAGAAAAGAGGCCATACAAGACCTGCTGATTTTGCAAAAGCCTGTGCATTCCATATAATTTCATATACGGCAATTATTCTTGCAAGGGAAGTATCTTTTACAAGGGTAATTATTTCATTACTCATAGGAGGTACAATTTTCTTTACCACCTGGAAAAGAATAATTTTAAAGAAAACCTGTACCTTTGTAAGACCAAGCACCTGCCCCGCTTCATACTGCCCTACTGACATACTTTCTATTCCGCCACGGTAAATTTCTGAAAAATAGCAGGCGTAGTTTATAACAAATGCTATCATAACCGCCATAAACCTTTCGGGAACTTCCCAGCTTCCAAGCCATAGCATAACAGGATTTAGACTGCCGGTAGCTTCTGCCCATTTTCCCACAATACCGGGAACATAGAATATGGCAATAAGCTGAAGCATAAGAGGCGTACCTCTTATAATCCATACAAAAATTTTCACAAGCCACTTAAGAGGTTGAAATTTGCTCATTGAACCAAAGCTTATAATAAGCCCAAGGGGAAGAGCAAACAACAAAGTAAGCAAAAATATTTTAATTGTAACAAAAAAACCTTCCAGCAACGATGCTGTTACAGTCCAGAACATAAAATCACATCCATTTATAATTACACGAAAAGGCAGAAAGCCTCCTTAAAGGAAACTCTCTGCCGATTGATTGACAAGCAAATTATTCAGCCAAAGTTAAGCTATACTTTTCAGCAAGTGCTGGCAATGTGCCGTCAGCAATCAATTCATCAATAATCTTGTTAACTTCTGCAGTTACGTCAGAATCTTTTCTGAAACCAATACCATAATCTTCTGATGTAAGAGCAAGGCCAGCAGCAAGGTTTGTATAGCTTGTGCCTTCACCTGTCATAGCATTAGCCATTGTAATATCAATTACACAAGCATCAGCAGCGCCTGATGAAACTTCCATCAAAGCATCAGCCTGTGTCAAAACGCCCGTTGATGTGTAGCCTGCATCTTTAATTGCAGCTTCACCTGCTGAACCTGCTTCAGCAACAAACTTAAGATCTTTCAAGTCTTCTACAGTTTTGTAGTTTGCAACTTTATCTGCAGCCATAACTACTACCTGAGCGTTTACAACGTATGGGTCTGTAACATTCATACCATTTTTTACTTCGTCAGTAATTGTCATACCATTCCATACGCAGTCAATAGCTTTGGATTCAAGCTCCATGATTTTACCGCTCCAGTCGATTTCGATAAACTCAACATTTACGTCAAGCTTTTCAGCAACTAAAAGAGCAAATTCTGTATCAAAACCTGTCCATTCGCCTTTATCATCTTTAAAATTCATTGGCGCATAGTCTGTGATACCAACAATCATAGTACCCTTGTCTTTTATGTAAGCAAGGTCAGAATCAGAACCTGATGTTCCGCATGCTGTAAATGAAAATACCATAACAGCAACCATAAGTAATGCTAAAAACTTTTTCATTTTAATAATCTCCTTTTTATAAGTGCCGCAACACTTTTTATTGTAGAGATATTGTACCACAATAATTTAGCGTTGTAAAGTGGTAAATTAAAAAAGTGCAATTTTTTATAAAAATCAATATATTTTGCCCAATAAAGAAGGCTTTTATGTAAAAAAATGAAAAATTTCCAACAATGTACCATATTAACATTGACAATAGCCATATTTTTTTGTAAAATATATAAGGTAAGTTTTTTGTTTACAAACAAACGAAAGGAGAAATAAAATGATTTACTCACATGAAGTAGAAAATATGTGTCCAATTGCTAAAGGCGCAGACCATGGTCCTGCTCCAATTCCACAGGAAGGTCTTTGGACAAAAGCAAAAGAAATTAAAGATATCAACGGCTTTACACACGGTATTGGCTGGTGTGCTCCTCAGCAGGGTGCTTGTAAGCTAAGCCTTAATGTAAAAGAAGGCGTTATTCAGGAAGCATTGGTTGAAACAATCGGTTGCTCAGGTATGACACATTCTGCTGCTATGGCATCAGAAATCCTTGTTGGCAAAACTATTTTAGAAGCACTAAACACTGACCTTGTGTGTGATGCTATCAATACAGCTATGCGTGAACTTTTCTTGCAGATTGTTTACGGTAGAACACAGTCCGCTTTTTCAGAAAACGGTCTTCCTATCGGTGCAGGTCTTGAAGACTTGGGTAAAGGTCTTAGAAGCCAGGTTGGTACAATGTACGCAACACTTGCTAAAGGTCCTCGCTACCTTGAAATGGCCGAAGGTTATGTTACAAGAATCGCTATTTCTGATGACGATGAAATTATTGGTTATGAATTCGTGAAACTTGGCGTAATGATGGAAAACATCAAAAAGGGTATGTCTGCTGACGAAGCTTTGAAAAAGGCTACAGGCACATATGGCAGATTTGCTGATGCAGCTAAGTACATCGACCCAAGAACAGAATAGGAGGAAGAAAAAATGGCTTTGTTTGAAAGTTACGAACGTAGAATTAATCAAATTAACGAAACACTTAACAAATATGGCATTTCTTCTTTGGAAGAAGCTGAAAAAATTTGTAAAGACAAAGGTATCGACGTTATCGATATCGTTAAAGGCATTCAGCCAATATGCTTTGAAAATGCAGGTTGGGCTTACCTTGTAGGTGCAGCTATTGCAATCAAAAAAGGCATTAAGGTTGCTGCTGATGCTGCTGAAGCAATTGGTGAAGGTCTTCAGGCTTTCTGTATCCCAGGTTCAGTTGCTGACGACAGAAAAGTAGGTATCGGTCACGGTAACTTGGGCGCTATGCTTCTTCGTGAAGATACAAAGTGCTTTGCTTTCCTTGCAGGTCACGAATCATTCGCTGCTGCTGAAGGTGCTATCGGTATCGCTAAAACAGCTAACAAGGTTAGAAAGGTTCCTCTACAGGTTATCCTTAACGGCCTTGGTAAGGATGCTGCTAAAATTATTTCAAGAATCAACGGCTTCACATATGTTCAGACAGATTTTGACTATGCTACAGGTAAACTTAACATCGTTTCTGAAAAAGCATACTCAGATGGTGAAAGAGCTAAAGTTAGATGCTACGGTGCTAACGACGTTCGTGAAGGTGTAGCTATCATGCATCAGGAAAAGGTTGACGTTTCCATTACAGGTAACTCAACAAACCCAACACGTTTCCAGCATCCTGTTGCAGGCACATATAAAAAGGAATGTAACGAAATCGGCAAGAAGTACTTCTCAGTTGCTTCAGGTGGCGGTACTGGACGTACACTTCACCCTGATAACATGGCTGCAGGTCCTGCTTCTTACGGTATGACAGATACAATGGGCCGTATGCACTCAGACGCTCAGTTTGCAGGTTCTTCTTCAGTTCCTGCTCACGTTGAAATGATGGGTCTTATCGGTATGGGTAACAACCCAATGGTAGGTGCTACTGTTGCAGTTGCAGTTGCTATTGAAGAAGCAATGAATAAATAATTGCATATAAATTAAACGCTGTTGAAAAATTCAACAGCGTTTTCTTTTTACACAAAATCTGCACTTTTTGATTCAAAGCTTTTACCTGCAAGGTATCCTAAACATTCATATTCAAGGTCTTTTTCAAAAACAAGCTTATAAGCGTGAAGTGCCTGATGCTTTCGGGCACTTTTATTTTTATCAAGCTTGGAATATTTGCCGTCCCCTACAAGGGGATGGCCCATATGTGCAAAGTGAGCGCGAATCTGGTGGGTTTTACCTGTAATCAAATCCACTTCCACAAGGGTATTTTTCTCAATTTGTTTAATTACATTGTATGCAGTAATTATTTTTACTGCACCGTCCTGCTTTTTATCTGTTACATAAACCTTATTTTTTACCTTGTCTTTAAAAAGATAAGCGGTCATTGTATCGCTTTTCTTTTTTAAACTACCTTCCACAAGCGCAAGATAGTATTTATGTACTTTGCGAAATTTTATAATTTCATTCATTTCCCTTAAAGCCTGTGCATTTTTTGCCGCAATTACTATACCGCTTGTATTTCGGTCAATGCGGTTGCAAAGGGATGGAACAAAGCTGTTTTCGTTTTCAGGATTATACTCGCCCTTTTCAATAAGGTAGGAATAAAGTTGATTTACAAGGGTGTTTACTGTGCCGTTGTCATCATCGTGTACCACTATGCCTGCACGTTTATCTATAAAAATGATATTATCATCTTCATACACCACATCAAAGTCTGCCTTTACCTTTGTGACGGGAGTTTTTTCAGTTTCAAAAAATTCATCATTTATGTACATTTCAAGTACATCGCCAACTTTAAGAATATCCCCTTCATTTCCCCGTTTTCCATTTATCTTTATTCTCTTTTTTCGTATGCTTTTGTAAATCATCGATGTAGGCATTGCCGACTTAAAAAATTTGTGCATAAATTTGTCAAGTCTTTGTCCTGCATCATTTTTTTCAACAATTATTTTTTTCATTGAACTCTTCCTTATTTAATTTATATCTTATTCTAACATATTTTCAATATGTTTGACAATACTAAAAAGGGTGATGAATTTGAAAAGGATAAAATTATTAACCTTTTGTTATTTTTCTCTTTTAATTTTACTTGCTTTCAGGTTTTTTTATATTGGCGTCGTAAAAAACAACGAATACACAAAAGCGGTTATGTCCCAACGTGTTTCTAAAGTTGAGTTTAAAAGCCCTCGTGGAATTATATACGACCGTAATATGATAAAAATAACCGATTCCAAAATGAAGCTTGTTGTAAAAGACGGCAACCCTTATTATGTTGGGAAACGCACGGGGGATTTGTTCAGCCATGTAATAGGTTACATTTCCCAAGACGGTATCGGAAGCGGTATTGAGGGTGCTTTTGACTATGTACTGTCAACAGACAAAACATCATCCATATCCTACCTTAGGGATATTAACAACAACAAAATTTCCAACGGATACCGAATTGATGTTAATGAATCCTACAAAGGGATATCCCTTACCCTTGATTACCACATACAAAAAATAACAGAAGATGCCATGGATAAATTTAAAGCAAAAGGTGCCGCTATTGTAGTTGATGTAGAAACAGGCAAAATCCTCGCTATGGCAAGCAGGCCTACCTACGATGCAGATAACCTTGCAAAATATCTTAACGGCAAAGATGGGGAACTGTTAAACAAGGCAGTATTGCAATATAACCCGGGATCCGTATTTAAAATAATAGTTGCAACTGCGTTTTTAGAAAATCATTATTACGATGAATTTACTTTTAATTGTACAGGAAGCTTAGATATTGACGGAATTGAATTTGTATGCCACAAAAGAGACGGCCACGGTGTGCAAAATTTTGATATGGCCTTTGCAAACTCCTGCAACTGTGCCTTCTATGAACTTGGAAGCATTGTTGGAATTAAGGAAATAAAAAAATATGCATCAGAATTTGGACTGTGTAACGAGGTTCTTAAAATAAACGGAATATACGAAGCCCTCGGTTTTGTACCTAAAAAGGTTTCGGGGAAAGCAGAACTTGCGAATATTTCAATAGGTCAGGGAGACGTTATGGCTACCCCTCTGCAAATTGCCGATATGATTTGCACAATTTGTAATGGCGGTGAACGAAAACAACTTTCCCTGATACGTGGTATTGTTGACGAGAATGGTATCTGCAGTGAAACATACTCAGCAGAAGTAGAAAGAGTAATAAGCGAAACTACATCCAGACGAATGATTGAACTTATGAATTTTACCGTTACCAACGGCACAGGCAAAAATGCTCAAATTGAAGGTTGCGGTGCAGGAGGAAAAACAGGTTCTGCAGAAACAGGATGGGAAAAAAACGGAAAAATTATGAAACAAGGCTGGTTTGCGGGATATTTCCCTGCTAAAAACCCACAATATGCTTGTGTAATAATTGCCGAAAACGGAGAAAGCGGAAGCGAATCCGCATGCCCTATTTTCCAAACCATCGGGAAAAATATTTCAAAAAGCGGATATATAAAAGATTAGGCAAAGTTAACAAAAAAACAAATATATTCCTGTTTATATATTGAATAAAATGCTTGATTTTTTGCTTTTTATATGATAAAATTATTGTACTTATACAGTAATATATAAATATTTTTTCTGGGAGGGAATAAATATGAAAAAAATGTCTAAAATTTTGGCTGTACTTCTTACCCTAACTATGCTTATAGGCACAACTGGTTATGTATCAGCTTTTTCTGATGTAAACTCAGAAAATAATTTTTATGAATCTATACAGATTCTTTCAGGCCTTGGCATAATAAATGGTTATGAAGACGGTTCATTCGGCCCCGAAAGAGATGTAACACGTGCAGAATTTGCCACAATGCTTATGAGAGCAATGGCAAGTGCAGGTATAGGAAGTCCAGACCCTGCAGGCACTCCATTTACAGATTTAAATGATGCAGCATGGGCTATTGGCGATGTAAGAACCGCCTACGACCTTGGAATTATAAACGGTATGACCGCAACAACTTTTGAACCTAACAGCAAAGTTACATACGAACAGGCTCTTAAGATGATTGTTTGCGCACTTAACTATGGCGGACAGGCTGATGCCGTTTTACAAGCTGCGGTTGCTGCAAACCCTGCCACAAAATGGTATTACGGTTATGTTCAGACAGCAAAAACTCTTGGCATTACAGACAATGTTGTGGTTTTGCAGGAACAACCCGCAAAGCGTGCCCAGATTGCACAGATGATATACAACTCTCTTGATGTTAATATGCTTGAAAAGGTTGACCTTGCAAGCGGAGAATCAATGTATATGGAATCAAAGCAAAACTGGTTGAAGGACAAGCTTAAAATAACAAAAGCACAAGGCGAACTTCTTGCAGATGAAAGCAATTCAATTTCTGCTGATGGTGCTACTGCTCGTCCAGGATATGCTTTGTTCCAGGATGCTACAAATAACACAAATATTAGTATTCTTAAAAACGGAATTTCACTTAACGGACTTTTAGGTAAGTATGTGGAATACTACTACAGAACAGATTTTGACGGTGTAAAAACACTTGTCTTGATTTACAGCAAATCAGGTTCTTACGATTCTATAAAAATTGATGCTTTAAACATTGACAGAATTACAGGTAGCTACAGCGAAGGGTACAATGTGTCATATTACGAAAGTGCTACTGCAGTAAGAACAAAAAACCTTAAGGTTGCTCCAAATCCTGTTATTTCCTTTAACGGAGAAATTAAGACAGATGTTCACGTTTCGGAACTTAACATCGAATCAGGCTCATTGGAATTTATTTCAACAGGCGGTGATTATAGTAAAATTAATGTTGAATCTTATGAAACCTACGTTGTAAAGTCAGTTAACAAAACCGATAAATACATTGTAGATATGTTCAGACCATCAGGTTCAAACACACTTTACCTTGATGATGAAGATGGCGGATATGTAATTAATATTAAAAATTCATCTGGCAGTTCAATCAGTGTTACAAACATTGCTCAGTATAATGTACTTACTGTAAAGCAAGGCAAAGGCGCAAGTAACAGAATATCTGTTGATGTTACCGTTTCAAACAAAAATATTTCAGGTACTATTAAGGAAATAGATGGTGATATTCTTGATATTAACGGTACATCATACGAGGTTTCTTCTTATCTTAACAAGTATGGTAGCAGTTCACTAGACACATTTAAAGTAGGTGATTCATGCAAGGTTTATCTTGATAAAGATGGTAAAATTGCCTACATAACAAAAACTGCAAGCAATTCCTCATTCTTCGGTTACATTAGTGCCGCTTCTGTTTCCCGTGATGATGTAGTAAAACTTGCAATTGTTTCACAGAAAACTCCTTCAATGGGTTCACCTTATATAAGCGTTGCAAGCAAGGTGAAAATTGACGGAAAACTATATTCAAACACTGATGAAATTCTTGATATGCTTGAAGGGTCTGCAAAAGTAGACAACACAAATATAGATGAAAATGGCAATGCGTTTTCCCAGCTCGTAAAATATACTATTAATGCAAATGGCGAAATTACCGAAATTGATACTGCTTATATAAGCGAAAACGAAGACGCCGCTGACGAAACAATAGTTAAGGCTTTTGAAGTGAAAAGACAAGATGGAAATTTGATGACTTATAAATCATCAAGCTATGACTTTATAGGTGCTACAAATTCGGACAAATTCCGTATTAACTCAAGCACTCAGGTTTTCCTTGTTCCTCTTGAAAGAGATGATTTTGATTCATACGGAAGAAAATCAAGCAGTTTCTTCAAGAACGGAAAACAATATCTTGTTGAACCTTACAATGTAACTGGCGGTCTTAACGTTGCAGAAGCCGTTGTTGTTTACGAAACAGAAGTTACTGAAGCAATTGTTGAATACAATACTCCATTGTTTATAATATCCAATATTTCACAAAAGCCAAACGCTGACGGCAACCCAAGTGACTTTGTTAAAGGTTATCAGATTACAAGCAGCGGAACAGTTTCTGAAAAAGAATATTATACAGCAGATACAAATGTAATTGCAGGAGAGTATTCAGTTGGTGATGCTTTGATATTTGTTACAGATAACAAAGGCTATATCAAAGAAGATACAATTATTGTAGCATTGGATACAGATAATTTTGAAGCTGGCAAGAAGACCATATCAACCGGCTCTACAACACATCAGACAACCCTATACAGAGGTTTGCTCATAGGCGCTGACATGGATGGCACAACACAGATATTTGATTTAGCACTTACAAATAACGTTGAAGAATGTGCAAGTGCAGATACATACCCGGGAAGAGCTTCTACATCAGTTAAGTTCTTTGTATATGACTCAGATGCTAAGGGCAGCGAAAAAATAGCTCAGCAGGATTCATTTGATTTATCATCACTTGCATCATACAACGCAACAAAAGATACCGAAACACCTCAGGCAGCTAAGTTGTTTGTATATTCATATTATGGCTCAATAAGAGCAATCATCGTTGTAAAATAAATTACAATATTAACAAAAACTGCACTTCACTAAGAAGTGCAGTTTTTATTTACTATTAAAAAAGAGCTGTTATATTAACAGCTCTTTTAGTTTATTCGCCAAGTGATTTTTTCGAATCTACTGTAACTTTTTTGTTGTAGCAGGAAAATACAGATTCAACCATTTCCTTATTAAGCTTAGGAGTAAGCCAGCTTACAATTGGAACAAGTATCAAGCCACCAACCATTGCAACAACACCACAATTAATAGGTGACTGTATAACAACAGGGAACAAAGGTCTTATAATCATATTTAAAATCATAATACCTGCGCCAAACACAAATGATGTCCATACTGCAAGCTTGGTTGTTTTCTTGTAGTACAAGCCAAAAAGGAACGGTGCAAGAAACGCCCCTGCAAGTGCCCCCCAGGAAATACCCATCATATCGGCTATATAACCAAGCTTACCTTTGTTTATTGCAATAAATGCAGATATTGCAATAAACACAACTATAAGCAACCTCATTGTAAAAACCTGTTTTTTATCAGACATATTCTTTACAATATGCCCTTTAATCATATCAAGTGTTAAAGTAGAACTTGAAGCAAGTACAAGTGAAGAAAGTGTAGACATTGACGCAGAAAGTACCAAAACAATTACAATACCTATCAATATTTCAGGCAAATTTTGTAACATCAAAGGTATGATTCCATCATATCCATCTGCAGGAAGTGTATCTGCAAATAACCTTCCAAACCCTCCAAGAAAATAACAACCACCTGCAACTATAAATGCAAACGCCGTTGAAATTATTGTTCCCTTTGTAATATCCTTTTCACTTTTTATTGCATAAAATTTCTGTACCATTTGAGGAAGCCCCCAGGTACCAAGTGATGTAAGTATTACAACACACAATAAGTTAAATGGTTCCGGTCCGAAAAACGAATTATAAACCCCCGCGGATTCACCCGGTATTTCTGCAAGTTTTGAAAGTGCATTTTCAAAACCACCCTGACCACTTAACACAGCCCATATAACCGCCACAATACCTATAAGCATTATAATACCCTGTATAAAGTCGTTTATTGCAGTGGCCATATATCCACCTGCTATAACATATATGCCTGTAAGAATTGCCATACCTATTACAATATAGCTATATGGAATATTTGGAAATGCCATATTAAACAGGTTTGAAAGTCCGTTGTACAAAGACGCTGTATATGGAATTAAGAAAACAAAAACAATAATTGAAGCAACTATCTTTAATGCATCACTATCAAATCGCTTTCCAAAAAATTCGGGCATTGTTGCAGAATGAAGATGTTGAGACATAAGCCTTGTCCTTCTTCCCAATATAACCCATGCAAGCAACGAGCCTATAAAAGCGTTTCCAATACCTATCCAGGTTGATGCTATGCCAAATCTCCAACCAAATTGCCCTGCATAGCCTACAAAAATAACTGCAGAAAAGTAAGATGTTCCGTACGCAAAAGCTGTAAGCCACGGACCTACCGAACGTCCTCCCAACACAAAGCCGTTAACATCTGTTGCACTCTTGCGGCAATACAATCCTACCCCAATCATAACTGCAAAAAATAATACTAACATTAAAATAACCATTTTTATTCCTCCCTTTTTGGACGAAAAAAACCCGTCCATCATAATTAGTTTATGAGGACGAGATGAAAGTTCCCGCGGTACCACCTCAATTTGACAACATCTCACGGTGTTGCCCTTTACAAGTACAAATTTATACTCTGACATATTAACGGTTGTCAACCGTCACAGCCTACTTAATTTTTTGTTCGGTGTGCTGCTCTTCGGATGTATTCAATGTTCAATTCCCTTCCGGCTCGCACCAACCGCCGTCTCTCTCCCAGGTACCCTGAACACCTACTTGTTCCAAGTCATCGCATTTAGTGGTTTATTTTATTGTTACGAACATTATATTACTAATTTTTTTAAAAGTCAAGTAATTTTAAAAATTATGTCATAAATTCTTTTTGCTTAATTGACAATCATATCCAAGTGTGTTATAATGGTTTCACATGTAGAATGGAGGAAATATAATGGTAAATAAGATAATTGATTTTTGCAAAAAAAGACAAAATTTAGTGTTGGGCTTACTTGTGGTGTTTTTTGTAGCACTTATTTTTGCTCAGACAATTTCTATAACAGGTGTACATACAGACGCAACTGTAAAGGATTTTTCAATTATGCGTATTGTAAGCGTTCCCGGTCAAGGTGACGTTAAAACAAGTACTTCCATATTCAAAAGTGAAATAGGTAAAGACCTTTTCAGTTTTGACCACTTGTTCAACAATGTGTATTCACTTTTGGTTTTTGGTATTATTGCATTGGTTTTCTGCTTTACCAAATTCAACAAAACTATTTTGTCAAAGGCAATTTGTCTTCTATATGGTGTATACGGAATTTATTCACTTGTTGCCACAAACAACATGGCTTATATTCTAAGTACTTATGATGGTTCTTATATCCTTAAAATAGTAGCGGCTTCTTTGATAGTTTTGATTTCAATACTTTCAATTATTGCTATGGTTATTGAACTTTCTAAAAACGAATGGCTTAAATATGTTAACGTACATGCTTTTTTAAATTGTCTATGTGCATTTTTGATGCTTGCAACATTGGCTTTGATGTTTATACCTTTTAAGTATAACAACAATTACACCGCTTCAATTATGGGCTTTATGTTGATGCCAAGTAACTATGCAGGTGGGTTCCTTCCAATATATAAAAACCTATTGGGTAACGTAACTTTTAATTCTTCCATTATTGTTCCTTTAATTATATTTGTTCTTGGTATTATGGGAAGTATAATTGGTGCAGGCGACCATAAAAACGCAACAGCTCCTGTTTTATCAACAATATGGGCAGTTTTGGTTATCATTGGTTGTTTGTTAAACCCACTTATGGTACTTGATAATAGATTTATCGTTTACATTGTTTTGTCAGTTGTTGTAATTGCACTTTCTGTTTACAATATGATTGAGCACTATAAAGCAAACGAAATTTACAGAAAATAGTTTGTTTTTAAAAGCCTTCCTAAGGGAAGGCTTTTCATATTTTACATAGGGAGTTTTTAAAATGTTAGAAAAATTAGATTTGGTTTTTTCAGTAGGGCAAAATGTTGCAAGTAATGTTCTTGTTATGCTGTTGTTGATGCTTATCGGTTATTACTTCACAAAAAAAGGCGTTTTTACAGATGCAGGTGTAAAACAAATGACAGAGCTTGCCCTTTGCGTATCTGTACCCTGTTTAATTATCAATTCTTATCAGCGAGAATTTGATATTACAATGGCAAAAAACCTAGGATTTGCCATTATTTTTGCTTTTGCTATACATATAATATACATCTTTATATCAATTTTGGTATTTAAAAAGAGAGAAGACAAAAGGGACAGAATAAGCAAATTTAGTGTAATTTACTCTAATTGCGGATTTATGGCTTTGCCCCTTGTTCAGGCAATTTATGGTGAAACAGGTGTTTTTTATGCCGTTGCCTATGTAACCGTATTTAATATGATTTATTGGACACAGGGAGTATATCTTTATACAAATGATATAAAACAACTTTCGTGGAAAAAAATAATCTTAAATCCCGGGGTGTTAGGTGCAATTATTGGTATTACACTTTTTGTTTTAAAAATTACTCTTCCTGTTCCAATAGGAAAAACCGTAAGTTTTATGGCGGCAGTTAATACTCCTGTTCCTATGGTTGTAATGGGCGCATACCTTGTAAACCTTAATATAAAAGAAATTTTTAAAAATGGTTCACTGTGGGCAGTTACACTGCTAAGACTTATTATATTTCCTATAATTACAATGCTTATTTTGAAATTACTTAATTGGGAAAGTATAATATCAATGCCACTTATACTTGCAAGTGCAAGCCCCGTTGCCGCAGTTGCAACTCTGTTTGCGGTAAGGTATGGTCTTGATTCTAAATATTCTACTCAGGCCGTTTCTTTTACCACCCTTCTTTCAATTATAACAATACCTTTTGTTATGATGTTGGCAACGCTTATAATGTAAAAATCTTTGCAAATACATATTGAAATTTTTTAAATTTTGTAGTATAATAATTTGTACGGTTATACTTTTCGCCGGTGGCGGAAATTATAATACCATCCGTACTAGTCGGGGCGTTAGCGGTGCCTTGTACCCATAATCCGCTATAATGGGGACGAATGCCCTTATAAGGGTTAAAACTTTCAGGTCAATGATTAATTTATCAATGTTGAAAAATTCGGTTCTGCGTGACTAAGAACTGTGAACCTTGTCAGGTCGGGAACGAAGCAGCAATAAGCAGACACTCTTACGTGTACGCAGCCTTGCCGAATTTGAGTTGATGGTTATTTATACTCTGAGGGAATTAATTCGAATTTGGGCTGTACGGTTTTTTTATAATTTTACAAGAGAGGTTTTTGTGTATGGCATATCAGGCTATTTACAGAAAATGGCGTCCTACAACCTTTGAAGATGTTGTTGGGCAGCAACATATTACGGATACTCTTAAAACCGAAATTAAAAATAACAGGCTTGCTCATGCATACCTTTTCTGCGGTACGAGAGGCACAGGTAAAACAACCACTGCAAAAATTTTAAGCCGTGCGGTAAACTGCGAAAATCCTCTTCCAAACGGCAATCCTTGTAACGAGTGTGCAAGCTGCAGAGGTATTTTGTCAAATACAATTATGGATATTGTAGAAATTGACGCAGCTTCAAACAACGGTGTTGAAAACATTCGTGAACTGAGAGACGAAATTTCATATACCCCGGCAAATGTAAAATATAAGATATATATAATAGATGAGGTTCATATGCTTTCTACAAGTGCTTTTAACGCACTTTTAAAAACTCTTGAAGAACCTCCTGCACATGCAATATTTATTCTTGCCACAACAGAACCTCAGAAAATTCCTGCCACAATACAGTCAAGATGCCAACGTTTTGATTTCCGCAGAATTTCAGCCCATAATATTGCAGGCAGAATTGGCGAAATTACAAGAAAAGATGGTATAAATATTACCCGGGATGCAATTTTGCTTGTTGCAGAACTTGGGGATGGCTCAATGCGTGATGCTCTTAGCATACTTGACCTTTGCAGCGGTATAGAAGGGGAAATTACCCGTGAGGATATTGAAAATGTTACGGGTTGTGTTAACCGCACTGCACTGATTAATCTTGCAGTTGCGCTTGTAAATTCAGATATTTCTTCTTCCATTAGCACTATAAACAAAATGATGGAAGCAGGTAAAGAAATTGGCAATCTTATTGACGAGCTTATAATGTGTGTAAGGGAAATACTGATTTGCAAACTTGTCGAAAATCCTTTGGAAATAATTGATAAGTCCACAGAAGATATTGAAAATTACAAATCAATTGCCGTTAACACACCAAAAGAAGTTTTACTCTATATTATAAAAGTACTTTCAGAAACTGCGGCTTTGTGCAAAACATCCACTAATCCAAGAGTTATGCTTGAGGCATCTGCAGTTAAAATATGCGACCCTTCGGCAGACCCAAGTACAGAAGCTTTTGCCGCAAGGCTTGGGAAAATGGAAGCAATAATTGCAACAGGAAACATCCCTTCATCACCTGTAAAACCAGAAATTCCATTAATTGAAAAAACCTCTGAACAACCTGTTGTTGCAGAAGAAGATGAAGAATATGTAAGTGATGCAGAAGTTTTTGGAGAAGAGGACTACCCTCCATTTGACATCCCTGCCACACCGGAAGGTGAGGGCTATGCTCCTCCATTTGATGTTGCACCGATAATGGAAGAACCTATTTTCTCAAAACCGGAGGAACATTTTGAAAACACTGAAGATGTTTCCATAAATGACGACCAAGCAAACAACGTGGCTGAAATAAACGTTGCTCACTTGGCAGACACCCTTTCAAATATTGACGCGGCACATTCTTCAATGCTTAAGATGAGTAAAATAAAAGTCCGCGATGGAGTACACTACGTTGTTACACAGGATATATTTAAAAAAGCCATGAGTGAAAATGAAAAATTCACACAAAACCTTAAAGGTCTGCTAAAATGCGAGCATATAAAATATGTAACCGAAACGGAGTTTGACGGAAGTCGGGCAAATGATCCATTGGCAGACATCCTTTCTATGGCAAATGATGTTGACCAAATTTCTATATTTTAAAATTCAACTTTAACGGAGGAAATAAAAATGGCTAAACACAGATTTAACGGAATGGGCGGCGGTATGGGCAACATGAGCAGCATGATCAAACAAGCCCAGAAGATGCAGGCAGAAATGGAAAAAATGCAGGCAGAAATGGAAGAAAAAAAGTTTGAGGCTACTGCAGGAGGCGGTGCTGTTGCAGTTACCGTTTCAGGCAAAAAGGAATTGCTTGATATTACAATTTCACCAGAGGCTTGTGACCCTGATGACGTTGAAATGCTTCAAGACCTTATTATAGTTGCAGTAAACGATGCAATGAAAAAGGCCGATGAAGATTCTATGAACCAGATGGGCAAAATCACAGGCGGAATGAATATTCCGGGGTTGTTTTAATGGAATATTTTGTACCACCTCTTGAAATTTTAATTGAACAGTTTGCAAAGCTTCCGGGTATAGGTAAAAAAACTGCTACTCGCCTTGCTTTTCATGTACTTAATTCCTCAAAAGAGGAAGCTAAGGCATTTTCTGATGCCATAATAAATGCAAAAGCACAGGTAAAGCTATGCAAGGTTTGTCAGAATATTACTGATTCCGAAACCTGTTCCCTTTGCGAAAGTCCAAAGAGGGACAATTCTGTTATATGTGTAACAGAAAGTCCAAAGGATGTTATTTCTATTGAAAAAACAAATGAATATCACGGACTTTATCATGTACTGCATGGGGCTATTTCCCCTATGGACAACATAGGTCCTGATGATATTAAAATACCTGAGCTTCTCGAACGCTTAAAAGACGACACAGTAAAAGAAGTTATAATGGCAACCAATCCTACAATTGAGGGAGAAGCTACTGCAATGTATATTGCAAAACTTATAAAACCATTTGGCATAAAGGTAACCCGTATTGCTCACGGCGTACCCGTAGGCGGTGACCTTGAATATGCCGACGAAATTACACTTACAAGAGCCATGGAGGGCAGACGCGAAATGTAATTCCCTCCAAAGGAGATAATTATATGGATTTATACGAAACACTTGAGCGACCGGAAAGAGTTGTCCTTGTGGGAGTACACACAGGAAGCAGAGACGAACTTAATGACTGTACCGAAGAATCTATGCAGGAACTTGAACTTCTTGCACAAACTGCCGGTGCAGAGGTTGTTGCAGAGTTTGTTCAAAACCGTCCTGCCGTTGAAAACGCAACCTACGTAGGAGAAGGTAAGGCAGAGGAAATCAGAGATTTCTGTAAACAACATGAAATTGATATAATTATATGTGATGATGAGCTTACCGGTTCTCAGGTACGTAACCTTGAGGACTTTACTGGAATAAGGGTTATGGACCGAAGTTCGCTTATTATGGATATTTTTGCATCACGAGCAAAAACAAAAGAGGGCAAATTACAAGTTGAACTTGCTCAGCTTCAATATTACCTTACACGGCTTACAGGTTCCTTTGTAAACCTTTCTCGTTTGGGAGGAGGTATAGGCACCAGAGGCCCCGGTGAAACAAAGCTTGAAACAGACAGACGTCATATAAGAAACAGAATTTCTGTTATACGAAAGCAACTTGAGGAAGTTGAAAAAAATCGTGAAAACCAACGTAAACAACGTATAAAAGAAGGGTTACAACAAATTGCACTTGTAGGCTATACAAATGCAGGTAAATCATCTCTGCTTAACTTCCTTACAGATGCAGGCGTCCTTGCAGAAGACAAGCTTTTTGCAACACTTGACCCAACTGCTCGCAAGCTTACACTTCCAGACGGGTCACCGGTTATTCTTGTAGATACCGTTGGTTTTATACGCAAACTTCCGCACCATCTTATAAAAGCTTTTCGTTCCACATTAGAAGAGGCTGTTATTGCAGATGTACTAGTGCATGTTGTAGATGCATCCTCACCTCAATTGGAGCAGAATATTGATGTGGTAGAAGGGCTTTTGCATCAGCTTGGTGCCTCTCAAAAGCCAATAGTTACCGCATACAACAAAATTGACCTTGTGGAAAACTTTACTTCAAGCAAACCTATGTCTGTTGAAATAAGCGTAAAAAAAGGGCATAACGTTGATTTGCTTTTAGAAACCCTATGCGACGCAATGCCTGAAAAACGCCATAGGGTAAAAGTGCTTATTCCATACGACAAAGGATCTTTACTTTCCGTAATATATGCAAATGCTAACGTAAATTCGGAAGAACATACTGCAGAGGGTACCTTAATGGACATTACTGCAGATTCAAAAACCTATAATATGGTGAGTGATTTTATTGTATAGCTACAAAACAATAAAAATTGAAAATTGCGATGAATTTATAGAGAAAAAATCTCGCTTTATCGGTTATGCAAAACCTGTGGTTACAGAGGATGAAGCAATAGATTTTGTTAAAAAAATCAGGGCCAAACATCCTGACGCCACCCATAACGTATACGCCTATAAGGTGAGGAAAAACAACATTCAACGTTATTCCGACGACGGAGAACCTGCGGGCACTGCCGGTATCCCCACCCTTGATGTTATACAAAAAGAGGGCCTTACGGATATATGCGTTGTAGTAACAAGGTACTTTGGAGGAACTTTGCTTGGCGCAGGCGGATTAGTGCGTGCATACACTAAGGGTGCAAAAATTGGCATTGATTCTGCACAAATTGTAGAAAGATATTTTTGTTTTGAGTATACAGTAAATATAGACTACACAATGCTTGAAAAAATAAAAATTGAAGCATCTGCAATGGGATGTATCCCCGGAGAGGTTGTATACGCCAATGACGTTACACTTACCTACTTCGTTCCATATGACCTTGTAGGCTTTGAAGAAAAACTAATAGATATAACAAATGGCCGTGCAATAATTAAAAAAAGCGACAACGGAAAATATGTAGATGTAATTTGAGGTTTTTTATGAAATACGTATCAAACAGTGAGGCTGAAACACAAAAAATAGGACAATCTCTTGCAAAGGAACTAAAAAAAGGGGATGTAATTGCTTTTTTTGGCGACCTTGGCGCAGGAAAAACCGCCTTTACCAAAGGTGTTTGCTCCTATTTTGGAATTGATGATGTAAACAGCCCAACTTTTACAATAGTTAATGAATACTACGGAAATATAACCATATATCATTTTGATGCCTACCGTATTGACAGCCAAAGCTGGCTGGACGGCGGGTTTGACGATTATCTTTACAACGAAGGTATATGTATTATAGAATGGGCAGAAAATTTAAATGATATTTTACCCGAAAATGCATATAAAATTACAATTACAAGAGATTTATCAAAAGGCGACGATTACAGAAATATTGAGGTGGTAAAATGAAAATTTTAGCGATAGACAGTTGTTCAAACGTTGCAACTGCCGCCTTGGTAGAGGACGATGTTTTAATTGCGCAGTTTTCACTTAACAACAAAACAACCCATTCTACCAAGCTTTTACCCCAAATTGAATATATGATGAAAAATGCCGAAGCGCAATTTTCGGATATTGACCTGTTTGCAGTAACAGTTGGCCCGGGTTCATTTACAGGCCAAAGAATTGGCGTTTCAACCGCCAAGGCACTTGCTCACGCAGTGAATAAACCTATGGTTGGGGTATCTGCCCTTATGGCTATGGCATACAACATAAAATTTACCGACTACCTTGTTTGCCCAATTATGGACGCAAGGCGCGAACAGGTGTACACTGCAACCTTTAAATGGGAAAACGACGTCCTTGTTACCATTAAAGAAGATAGAGCAATATCACTTGATGACCTTTTAAACGAATTTAGCGAAGATGTAATTTTCTTTGGAGACGGAGTGCCTGTATTTAAAGAAAAAATAAGCCAAAAACTTGGAAATAAAGCACATTTTGCCCCCGCAAACCTTATGCATATTAATGGTGCAAGCGTTGCTGAGGCTGCAAAAACAGAATATAAAAAGGGAAATGCCTGCAACTACACAAGCCTTTTGCCTACATATTTAAGGCTTTCACAGGCGGAAAGGGAGTACAATGATAGGAATAGGAAATGATCACGGCGGTTTTGAGCTTAAAATGCACATCAAAAATTTATTAGAATCAAAAGGCTACCAGGTAAAAGACTTCGGCATACATAACACAGAAGCTGTTGACTACCCTGATATTGCCGTACCTGTATGCGAAAGCGTTGTTTCAGGAGAATGCGAATGTGCAATTCTTGTGTGCGGAACAGGTATAGGTATGAGTATTGCAGCAAATAAAATAAACGGCATACGTGCTGCACATGTTACAGATTCATTTAGTGCAAGAATGACAAAAATGCACAACAACTCAAATGTAATTTGCTTAGGTGGCAGAATTACCGGCCCCGAAATAGCATCCGACATTGTAGAAGCATATCTGAATGCAGAATTTCAGGGCGGAAGACACGAAAACAGAGTCAATAAAATAATGGCTTTGGAAAATAAATAAAATTAGGAGGCGAAGGCTGATGAAACGCAGAGATAAGCACAACTACTATCTTGATATAGCAGAAACTGTATTGGAGCGAGGCACTTGCCTGCGCAGAAATTATGGGACCATTATTGTAAAAAACGATGAAATAATATCAACAGGCTACACAGGTTCACCAAGAGGCAGAAAAAATTGCCTTGACCTTGGATATTGCCGCAGAGAAAAACTTAACGTACCAAGAGGTCAGCGTTATGAACTTTGCCGCAGTGTACATTCTGAAGCAAACGCAATTATAAGTGCATCAAGACGTGATATGTTGGGTGCAACACTTTACCTCGCAGGCAAAGATGCCAAAACAGGAGAACTTATTCCTGATGCATCAAGTTGTGCCATGTGTAAAAGAATGGTTATAAATGCAGGCATTTCTCAAGTTGTTATAAGAAATACTAAAAATGATTACACTGTTGTAGATGTTCAGGAATGGATAGACAATGACGAAACATTAACCGACGAACTTGGATATTAATTAAATATACGAAAAGCGACAGTATTTTATAAAAATACTGTCCTTTTTTTGCCCTTTTTAGAGGGAAATGTCAAAACTTTTAGAACGATTTTATTTCCATTTATTTCCATTTTTTGTTATAATATTAATATATAACACCAAAGAAAGAAGGTTTACTATGGAGGTAATATCATTTTTTAAACCAAAAGAATCAAAGGGAAAATTTACGGAAATACCCATAGACCAAATAGTTTCAAACCCACACCAACCCCGACAAAATTTTTCTCAGGATACACTTGCGGAATTATGTGACTCTATTAAACAATACGGCATTATACAACCTATTACCGTACGCAAAGGAACATATTCAAAATACGAACTTATTGCCGGAGAAAGACGCCTTCGCGCCTGCATAATGGCAGATATGAAAACTATCCCTGCTATTATAATTGAAGCCACAAACTACGAAAGTGCAGCAATTGCAATGATAGAAAATTTACAAAGAGAAAATTTAAATTTTTTTGATGAGGCAGAAGGCTACAGTAATCTAATATCAGATTTTAACATAACCCAGGAAGAACTTGCTCAAAAAATAGGCAAAACACAGGCAACAGTTGCCAACAAAATTAGGATTTTAAAGTTGAGTCCCGCCGTAAAAAAAATAATAAAGGCAAATGATCTTACAGAACGACATGCCAGAGCATTACTCAAATTACCCACTGAAGAATTACAACTTAAAGTTTTAAAAAAAGTAAATGAAGAAAATTTAAATGTAACTAAAACTGAAGAGTATATAAACCTTATTCTTACACCAAAAAAACATCATTCAAGCCGTAAAGCTTTAAGAATTTTTAAAGATATTCGTATTTTCTCCAATACTATAAAGCAGGCAATAGATATGATGAACAAATCAGGGGTAAATGCTTATTCAGAAAAAATAGAAACCGATGATTACATAGAATACCTTGTAAAAATTCCAAAAACCTTATAAAAATATTACTAAAAAATTAAAAATTTCTTAAAATCATCATTTTTTCAAAATCTTTTATTGGTGAAAATTACCATAAAATAATTTGGTTTTAACAAGTTTTTAATTTTTTTATGTCAACCTTTGTCGAATTTTGTCGACAAAAACTGGTGAAAAAAAGCAATTTTAACAAAGATGCCCCATAAATGGAATTTTTTTCCATTTTCTATTGTAAAAATATGCCAAATCCTTTATAATAATTATAAACCAGACAAAAATATACAGGAGGCAATAAAAAAATGGAAAAAATTAAATTACTTGTAGTAGACGACAACAAAGAGTTTTGCAGATTGGTAAGAGATTATACACAATTGCAAGATGATATTGAATTTATAGGTGCTGCATTTGACGGAATATCAGCAATGGAAATTATCAAAGAGAAAAAACCTCATGTAATCCTACTTGATAATGTTATGCCTCAACTGGACGGCATAGGTGTACTTAACCACCTTCAAAATATACACTCTGCTGACCGCCCTAAGGTAGTTACGGTTACCGCATGTCCAACAACAGAATTTATGAATAACGCGTATAAGCTTGGGGTAAATTATGCTATGTCAAGAAAAACTGACATAAACGAAATGATTGACAGATGCAGAATGGTTGTTAAAAATGCTCCACCAGAGGTTTCATACTCAAAGCTTTCCGCAGAAGATCTTGAATGCATGGTGACAGAAAAAATTCACGAAGTTGGTGTGCCCGCACACATAAAGGGTTATGCCTACCTGCGTATTGCAATAATGATGGTAATTGAAGATAACAAACTTATTGAATCTATAACCAAGATGCTTTACCCAACTGTTGCCAAAAAGTTTAACACCTCTGCAAGCAGAGTAGAACGAGCAATACGCCATGCTATTGAAGTTGCATGGACAAGGGGTGATACAGAAGTTTTAAACAGAATTTTTGGCTTTACAATAAATCAGTCAAAAGGCAAGCCTACCAACAGTGAATTTATTGCTATGATTTCCGATATTATAAGACTTGAAATGAAAAGAGCGTAAAACATATTCTCCTTTAACCATATATACATTTTTAGTAATGCAAAAACGCCCATCCTTATGATGGGCGTTTTTGTTATATATTGTTTTTAACCTTCAAATTTTACACCAAATTTATTGTTTTCCATTATAACATTATCCGCAGAGGAAACACTTATGGCTTTTTCGTATGAATTTTCAAAAGTATTATCTTTTATAACTATATTTTTATGGTTAC
>JAZSRE010000051.1:0-5761 GCA_045538345.1 Clostridia bacterium | reverse complement strand
AATGAGCTTTTGTGGTCGGTGAATATTTCAAATGATGTACTGGAACTTGTTGAATATATTGACAAGGAGGTTCCTGAAGTTGGGATAGAGATTAACCTTTATGATAAAATTTATTTTTATAAGGTTAATGATGCAACTGAAAAGCATAGGAATGATGAGGGGTTTGACCTTTTAACATGCCATTATAAAGATGTAAAGGAGAATTTTGCAAAGATATTGTTTTGTGATTTTAATAATGATAACATAACTAAAACCATTGAACTGCTTAAACAACATCCAAAATCATCTGATTTTGACTTTATAAGATCAGATACTAATTATTATGAAATATTACCCAAGGGAAGCAGTAAGGCAAATCTTGTAAACAAACTTGTTGAAATTATTGGTATTAAAAAAGAAAAAACAATAGCTATTGGTGATAACGATAATGATGTTTCAATGTTTAAAAGTGTTAATATAGGTATAGCAGTTGCTAATGCTTCCGATAAAGCTAAAAAGGCTGCAAATTATCATACGGTTAGCAATGAAGAAGATGCAATTGCAAAAATTGTTGAAGAACTTGATAAGGGTATACTAAAAATTTAAAAGGTTGTGACTAAAGCCACAACCTTTTTTATATATCTTGGTTTATTTCAGGTTCTGTTTCAATATCAGGAATATTAACAGGTATCTTTATAATAACTTCTGTTCCTTCACCATAAGTACTGTTTATAACAATATTTCCTCCATGAAGTTTTATAATCTCGTAAGCTATTGCAAGACCAAGTCCTGTACCGCCCTTCTCTCTTGAGCGAGCTTTATCAACACGATAGAAACGTTCGAAAATTCTTGGCAGGTCTTTTTCGGGAATACCAACACCATTATCTTTTATTTTAATATATGCCTCATTATATATATAACCTGTGAATACCTCGATTTTTCCACCTTCGGCAGTATATTTTATTGAATTTGATATAATGTTGGTTATTACCTGTTCAATTCTGTCTATATCAGCATTAAGTAAAGGGCATTTAACTAGTGGAGAATAAGTAAGGGTAAGTTTGTCATTTTCTGCCTGAAATTTCATTTTTGACACAACATCATTTACTAAGTTTTCTAAAGCAAATTCTGTTTTCATTATTGTTAATTTGTTGCTGTCAAAACTGCTTAATGTAAGAAGTTCTTTAACAATTCGCGTCATTCTGTCAACTTCTCTTATAATAACATTTAAAAATCTTTGTTCATCTTCATTTTCGGAACTATCCGAAAGAGTTTCGGCATAGGTTTTTATTGTTGTAAGAGGAGTTCTAAGTTCGTGTGAAACATTAGCAACAAATTCACGTCTTGATATTTCAAGACGTTCACTTTCAGTTACGTCTTGTATAACCACCACAACACCGTCGGTTTTTTCATCATCAACTTTAAATGATGCAAAGTATGCTTTGAAATATTGCCCGTTTATGTCTATGTTTTTACTTACAGTTTCGTAATTATCAAGATATAGAATTTCTGCAAGGCATATTGCAACATCATATTTGTTAAAATATTCATCAAAGATAATATCATTTACCTCGTCATCAGAAATTTTAAGCATAGATTTCGCTTCCGGGTTAATAAACATTATGTGTTGATTTGTATCAAAAGCTATTACCCCATCGTTCATATTTCTTAAAACGGTTTCAAGTTTTAATTTTTCCTGGTCAATTTCTTCCATAGATGATTTAATAACTGCCGACATATAGTTAAAGGCTTTTGCAAGTTTACCAATTTCATCACGGGAGTTAACATCAATTTTTGTATCAAATCGACCTTTAGCCAAAGCTTCGGCTTTTTTTGTAATGTTTTTAATTGGACGAGTAATTGTTTTAGACATTAAATAACCTAAAAATATTGATATTAATATACCTATAAATAAAGCTTGAGTAACAATTATCATCATAGATTGACTTACATCAAGCACTTCAGATTTACTGTCTCTTATATATATTATATATTTTTTTGTTGGAAATGCAAAATCCATAAATTCTTCATTACTATTTACCTTGTTCCCTATCTTACCGGACATTGCGGATATAATATTTTCTGTTTTTTGAATAGGAACAATACTGTTATCTGAATTGTATAGGCTTTTTGCATTGTTTATATCCAAAATACAATAACTTCTGTTAGAGTTTATTCCTATACGACCGGAATATGTGTTAAGCAATGACTTAAGACTTTCTAAAGATGAGTCGCTTTTTTCTGCTTCAAAAAGTTGTTCAGTTAATTCTGATGAAAAAGCCAGGGATATTTCTTGTTGGAATCTGCTTAAATAGAAATCAGCTATTTTGTCTTTCATAATAATACCGAAAACCATTATAATTGACAATACAACTAAAAGAAACATTGCAACAATTTTCCATTGTACTGATGATTTAAACATTGTATCAACCTTCCATATTGATTAATTCTTCTTTTAATTTGTTTAGGGCTTTATATCTATGACTGATTTTGTTTTTTTCTTCAGCACTTATTTCAGCTGATGTTTTGTCATATTCTGGCAAATAAAATAAAACATCATAACCAAATCCACCCTGACCTTTCATTTCATAGTCAATTAGTCCGTGAAATTCTCCGTCTACATTAATTAATCTACCATCTGGAAATGCCAAGGCTATTGAGCAAATAAATTTAGCATTTCTGTTTGTTTCATTTTTCATATTCTCAAGAAGTAACAGGTTATTTTGTAAGTCATCTCCGTGTTCTCCCGAATATCGTGCAGAATATATTCCTGGGGCACCGTTTAATGCATCTACCGCAAGACCACTGTCGTCAGCTAAGGTGATTTCGTTACATAGTTTCATTATTTCAACAGCTTTTTTTGTTGCGTTTTCTTGAAAAGTACTGCCATCTTCAACTACATCTACATCTAAACCGATATCATCAAGGGAAAGGATTTCGTATTTTAAATCCGAAAGTATTGCACGGATTTCTTTCATTTTTCCTTTGTTTTTAGTTGCAACAATTATTCTTTTCATTTAATATCTCCTTATTTAAATATACTAAGAACTTGGTTAATATTTTTTACGGGTATAACCTCAATAGAAGAAGAGGAAATATTTTTGGAATTTCCCTGAGGAATTATAATTCGTTTAAATCCTAATTTTTCAGCTTCATTAATTCTTTTATCTATGGCAGTAACTGAACGTATTTCACCGGTTAGACCAATTTCACCAATCGCAACAGTATCTGAAGGAATAACAAATTCAAGACAACTTGATGCAATAGCTACTGCTATACTAAGGTCTATGGCAGGTTCAGTAAGTTTCATTCCGCCTGCAACATTTAAATATATATCTTGTGTTGATAGTTTGAGTTTTGCATGTTTTTCCAAAACAGCAATTATAAGTGATAATTTATTATAGTCAATTCCCGAAGCTGTTCTTCGCGGAGAAGGATAATTTGTTTTTGATGTAAGTGCTTGTATTTCTGCTAAAATAGGCCGTGTACCCTCAAGGGTGCATGTTACGGTAGTTCCACTTACATGAGATGGCATTTCAGACAATAACATTTGAGAAGGATTATCTACTTCCTTTAAACCGGAATTGCACATTTCAAAAACACCGATTTCGTTGGTAGAGCCAAAACGGTTTTTTACGCCTCTTAGAATTCTATGAAAATGATGTGTTTCCCCTTCAAAGTAAAGTACACAGTCTACCATATGTTCAAGTATTTTGGGGCCTGCTATTGCACCATCTTTTGTAACGTGTCCTATAAGGAAGGTTGAAATGTTTTTGATTTTTGCTATTTTCATAATATTAAGTGTAACTTCTCTTATTTGAGATATAGTTCCTGGTGCTGAATCAATTTCAGGCGAATATACTGTTTGTATAGAGTCAATTATTATCAAATCAGGATTTGTGTTAGAAATAGTATTTTCAATTTCAACCATATTTGTTTCGGATTGGAAGAGGATGTTTTTGTTTTTTACATTTAATCTTTCAGCCCTTAGTTTAATCTGTTTTTGGGATTCTTCACCTGAAATGTATAGAATTTTAGAATTGGTTTTAATTGTTTGACACATTTGGAGAAGAAGCGTTGATTTGCCTATTCCGGGATCTCCGCCCAATAAAACCAAAGAACCTTTTACTATACCCCCGCCTAAAACTCTGTCAAATTCTTCAATACCTGTTGAGATTCTTTCGTCTTCATTAATTTCTATCTCAGATATATTTTTGGGTTTGGATGTTTCAGTATCAATACTATAGGAAGATGAAGATGCATTTTTTTTAACAACTTTTTGTTCTGTCATTGTATTCCATGCACCGCAACTTAAACAACGTCCTGTCCATTTTGAAGATTCATTTCCGCATTCTGTACAGAAAAAAACTGTCTTGTTTTTCATATCATAAATTACCTCTTTAATAAGTATATTTATATTCTACACCATTTTGTTATATTTGTCTATTAATACTATGAAATTTTGTAAAAAAACAAAAATACAATTGACAACTTTGTAAAAATAGTGTATATTATGTGTTGTGTGTTATTTGCACAAAGAAGTGCATAAAGTTTTGTAACATATTTAAAAATTGTGAGTAATGATTTCTGAGAGGGGAATTGTATGTCTGACATATTAATTTGGATTGGGTATGTTATTCAAATATTATTCTTGTTATTGGGTGGTTATTATTTTTGTATATCAATCTTTGCCTTTTTGCCAAAGAGGGAAAGACCTATAGTTGACGATAAAGAACATGATTTTGCTCTTGTTGTTGCTGCACATAATGAAGAACAGGTTATTGCAAATATGGTTGATAGCTTAAATAAACTTAACTATCCAAAGGATAAGTACAGTATATTTGTTATAGCTGATAATTGTACTGACAAAACTGCTGAAATTGCCAGAGAAGCTGGGGCAGAAGTTTTTGAAAGAACCAATACCGAACAAAGAGGTAAGGGTTATGCTTTGGAATGGATGTTTGATCAAATATACAAGATGGAAAGAAAGTATGATTCTATTGTTATTTTTGATGCAGATAATATTGTTGACAAAGATTTCCTATACCATATAAATGAACAGAACAAACGTGGGTTTAAGGTTGTTCAGGGTTATATAGACAGTAAGAATCCTGATGATTCATGGGTATCATATTCATATTCACTGGGTTTTTGGTCAACAAATAAGCTTTTCCAACAGTCGCGTTATAACCTCGGTTTAGGTTGTCAGCTTTGTGGTACAGGTTTTTCTGTTGCCGTAGATGTATTGCGTGAAATTGGCTGGGGTGCTACATGTCTTACTGAAGATATGGAGTTTACTATGAAGCTTTGTATCAATGATATACGTGTTGCTTGGGCATACGATGCAATTGTTTATGATGAAAAGCCTATTACATTTAAGCAGTCGTGGAACCAACGCATCAGATGGATGCAGGGACATGCAGACGTTTTCTGTCGTTTCTTTACAAAATGTATAAAGAAAGCTTTTAAAGAAAAACAGTTTTTCCCAATTGATTGTGCATTGTACTTGTTTATGCCTATTAAAATTATTACTATGGGTGTTATAACAGTTATGGGTTGGATGTCGGCATTTTATCCTGAAATTATTTTAAATGGATTTATTCCTGCACCTATTGTTATGACTTTCGCAGTTGCACAGTTTTTCTGGTTACCGTTTGTAATGTTTGTTGAAAAACGTATTTCAAAAAGAACTGTTTGGGGTTATATAACATATATAGTATACTCTCTAACATGGGTTCCAATTGCTATAATAGGATTTATTAAGAGAAATCAGCACGAATGG